>JASHQG010000478.1 GCA_030037665.1 Acetobacteraceae bacterium | reverse complement strand
CGGCCCCCTGCGCCAGGGACAGGCATTGCGGCGGTGTTGCCGGACGCATAGCCGGCCGGGCGCTGGGATGGCATCATTGGACACGACGCCACGTGACGAGGAAACAACACTGCCATGCGCATTCTCTGGCCAAACCTGCCGACCGAACTCATTCCGATCGCCCGCGACGCCGTCGGTCCGGGCTTTGAGACCGATTTTTGCGCCAGCGCGGCTGAGGTGACCGACGAGCAGTGGGCCAATGCCGACGCCGTCGTCGGCCAGTGCCCGCCGCAATACATCGAGAAGCTGCGGAACTGCCGCATTTTCGTGAAGTATGGCGTCGGCTACGACGATGTCGATATCGAGCGCTTCGGCAAGCTGGGCATTCCGGTCTGCAACACGCCCGATTACGGCACGCGAGAGGTTGCCGATCATGCCATCGCCCTGATGTTGACCCTGGCCAAGAGCATCGCCTACCACAATTCGGAATTGCATGCCGACCTGCGGGCTCATTGGCGGCCGGCGCACAATCCGTTCGGCCGTCGGCTGTCGGTCTGCACCTTCGGCGTGGTTGGCATGGGCCGCATTGGCACCGCCGCTGCCCGCCGTGCCAAAGCGTTCGACATGGACGTGGTGTTCTATGATCCGTACCAGCCGAACGGCTACCAGTTCGCGATCGGCGTGCGCCGCGCCGACTCGCTGGCCGAGCTGATGGGGCAATGTGATTTCGTCAGCATCCATACGCCACTGACCGCCGAGACGCGCGGTATGATCGGCGCCGAGGCTTTCGCAGCGGCGAAGCGTGGCATGATTCTGGTCAACACCTCGCGCGGTCCGGTGGTCGATATCGATGCACTGCACGACGCGATGCAGGACGGTACGGTGCTTGCCGCCGGGCTCGACGTGTTGCCGGAGGAGCCGGCCAATGCGCAGCGGCGGCTGATCGCGGCGTGGCAGCGCGGCGAGGACTGGATTCGCCATCGTCTGCTGCTTACGCCGCATTCCGCGTTCTACACACCGGAAAGCATGCACGACAATCGCAGTTTTGCCTCGCGCACCGCGGCCCGCTTCCTACGCGACGGACGGCTGGAGAACTGTGTCAACAAGCAGTACCTCGTCGCCCGCAGCTAAGGCCGTGCCATGAAGGACAAGGTGGACGTTCTGATTGTGGGTTCGGGCGCCTCGGGCGCCGCGGTGGCCTGGAGCCTCGCCGAGACGAAGATGCGCATTCTTTGTCTCGAGCAAGGCGACTGGATGAAGCAGTCCGACTATCCGTCGAACGGACGCGATTACGAAGCGCGCGTGTTCAGCGACTACGCGACCAGCCCGAACATCCGCCAGCGGCCGAGTGACTACCCGATCAACGACGACAATTCCCCCATCAAAGTGGTGAATTTCAACGCCGTCGGTGGCTCGACCGTGATGTACACGGCGCATTATCCACGCCTGCATCCGTCCGACTTCCGTGTCCGTTCGCTGGACAATGTTGCCGACGACTGGCCGATCGATTATGCGACGCTTGAGCCCTATTTCGCGGTGAACGACCGCATGACCGGCGTTGCGGGGCTCGCGGGAGACCCTGCCTATCCGGCGCACGAGCCGCCGATGCCTCCTCTTCCCCTGGGTAAATCCGGCGCGAAGATCGGCGCGACCATGAACAAGCTCGGCTGGCACTGGTGGCCATCCGACAGCGCGGTCGCCACCACCGAATACGACGGGCGCGCCCCGTGCATCAATCTCGGCCACTGCACGCCGGCATGTGCGCAAGGGGCGAAGGCGAGCACCGATCTCACCTACTGGCCCCATGCCATCCGGGCCGGCGTCGAGCTGCGGACCAATTGCCGGGTGCGCGAGATCACTATCGGTCAAGACGGCATGGCGACGGGGGTGGTGTATTACGACAGCGATGGCGTTGCGCAGTTCCAGCCGGCGGAGGTCGTGGTCATGGCCTGCAACGGTGTCGGCACGCCGCGGCTGTTGCTGCATTCCACATCCGGGCGCTTTCCGAGCGGGCTGGCCAATTCCAGCGGCCTTGTCGGCAAAAACCTGATGTTACATCCCTGGGCGCAGGTAATTGGCTATGTGGAAGAGCAGATGGACCGGCATGGGCCACCGCTTTGCCTTTGGAGCCAGGAATTCTACGAGACCGACCGCTCACGCGGGTTCGTGCGCGGATTCAATTTCCAGTTCGTCCGTACCGCCAACACCGGCAACGAGGCAGTGCAGGCCGAGGCCAACGGCGTGCTGCCCTGGGGCGAGGCTCATCACGACGCCTTTCGCAGCATGGTCGGCCATCGCATGCAGATCAGCATCTGCCCTGAGGACCTGCCCGAGGCGCATAACCGGGTGACGCTCGATCCTGTGCTGACGGATCGCCACGGTATCCCCGCGCCGAAGATCGACTACACCATCGGCGAAAACACCAACCGCATGCTCGACTTCGCGGTGGACCGTGGCAAGGAGATCCTTGCCGCCGCCGGCGCGCGGAAGGCCCACGTCGTGCGGCCGATGCTCTACGCCGGCTGGCATTTGCTCGGGACGGCGCGCATGGGCAAAGATCCAGAGCGTTCTGTGGTGAATGCCTGGGGGCGCAGCCACGACGTGAAGAACCTGTTCGTCGTCGACGGCAGCATTTTCGTCACGTCAGGCGGCGTGAACCCGACCTCCACGATTCAGGCGCTGGCCCTCTACATCGCCGACAGCATCAAGCAGCGTCTGGCGACCTTGTTCGACTGAGAGGCGTTATGGATCAAGACATCCTGACCGCGGCCGAATGTGAGGACCTGCGCTGCCTAGCCGGCCTGATCATTCCGACCAGCGCGAAGTACGATGTGCCCGGTGCGGACGATGATAGGATCGTCTCAGACATCGTCGGCAGCATCGCGCTCGACCTGGATCACGTGCGTTCTGCTCTTGGCACGCTGCGCGCACTGGCCGGCGGGTCGTTTGCCGCGTTGGATGCGACGCGTCGCGCCGAGGTGGCGGCGAAGCTGCGTGCCGACGGTGGCACACCGGTCCGCGTGCTCACCCGGATCATCTTGCTGTGCTATTACCGCGATGATCGGGTGATGTTATCGCTCGGCCTGGAGGTGCGGCCGCCGTTCCCCAAGGGCCATGTGGTCGAGCAAGGCGATTGGTCGCTGCTTGACCCGGTACGGGCTCGGAAGCCGTTCTGGCGCCCGGTGTCGTAGCGGGCGGTGTCAGAGATGCCCGAGGACGTGCGCATTGCCGCCGCTGGACATGCGAAAGCACCCATTCGGCCTTTGTGTACACGTCGGGCAGAATCGCCCGAAGTTGGGCCGGCGATCAACAATGCACCCCAATTGTCGCTTTGCGCTTCATTGGTGTCATCGGCAACCATGGTGATCAGCGATTTTGCCAATCGGCAACAATCTGCCCCTCGGTTGCATGGCGGTGCGACGGATCACGCCATCACCGCCGCCCATCCCAACCGGCCGCGCGTCCAGTCGCTCACCGCATCGGACAGCACGACAATCGCCCAGGTGATGAACACATAAGCCATCATCTGCCTGTAAAAGAAGAGTTGCTGGGCATCATACAAGGCTTGACCGATGCCACCCGCGCCGATCATGCCGATAACGGTCGCTGCTCGCAGATTCCATTCCAGGCGGAACAGTGTATGGATGGCCATCGGTCCTGATGCGAGCGGCAGAATCGCGTAGCACGCGACGGACAGACGAGACGCGCCTGTTGCCTCCAGCGCCTGCACGGGCGCTCGCCGCACGTTCTCGCAGCATTCGGCATAGAGCTTGCCGAGTACTCCGGCCGAATGCAGGCCCAGCGCAACGACACCGGCATTCGGGCCAACGCCGATCATGGTCACCAGCACGAGCCCCCATATAACCTCGGGCACCGCGCGCAGCGTCTCGAACACCCCGCGAACGGCCGCAGCGATCGGCGCAGGCACCATGTTGCGTGCGCCAACCAATGCCAGAGGGATCGCCAGCGCGGCACCGAGCAACGTGCCCGCCACGGCGATGTAGAGGGTCTCCCACAAAAGCCGCGGAAGCTGTCTGACGGCTGAAAGCGGCAGCGCAGGGGGGAACATGCCGCCGATCGTCACAGCGGCGTGGCGCAGCGTCACCGTCTCGGGCCAGAAGGTCCAGAGCGCGGCAAGGCCGAACGGGACGAGCAAGAGGATGCTGCGCGGATGGCGCCGTAGCAGCCAGCTCATGCTGTCCAGCGCGCTGACCAGAATCACCAGCAGTATGATCAGCGTCGACGCGCGCCGATAGTCAAAGCCGGCGATGGTTCCGATCAGCTCGGACCCCAGGCCACCGCCGCCCACGGCGCCCACGATCACGGCCGCGCGCACCGCGCACTCAAACGAATAGCAGCCCATTGAGACCAGATTGCTGACGGTGAGCGGCAGCAGCCCGTAGAACGCAACCATCATTCGTGTCGCACCCGTGGTGCGCAGCGCCTCGATCGGGCGCCAGTCGGCGGCGAGGAACAGATCGGCAAACACCTTGCCAATCATCGCTGTGTAGAAGATGGCCAGCGCCAGCATGCCCGCAGCGGGTCCGATCCCCACAACCACGACGCAGAGGATCGCCAGCGTCAGGTCAGGGATTGCACGCACCGCCGCCAGCACCGCGTGGAGCGCACGCGCGCCCTTGACCCGCGCGCCGATCAGCATCGCGAGCGGCAGGCCGACCAGGCAGGCGACCAGCATGCCACCCGCCGCCATGCCAACGGTCTGCAACAGAGGCACGATCAACGCGACGAGGTAGGATGGCGCGAGGTACGGTGGGAAGAAGCTTGCAATCAGGCTGAACATGCCGACGGAACCTGCGACACTGTGGCAAGTGGCGCGTCTGCGTCCCCGCGCGCGACGATTGTTCCGTCCTGCAGTCGCACGATTCGGTCGAAATGGCGTTCGGCCTGCTCGTGCTGATGCAATGAGCACAAAAGAGCGGTACGTGTCTCGCCCGCGAGTTGGCACAGCAGCGACAGAATGTGCTGCGCGAGGTCCGGATCGAGCGATGCGATCGGCTCGTCGGCGAGCATCACAACCGGCTGTTGCACGAGGGTGCGGGCGATTGCCACACGTTGCTGCTGGCCGCCCGACAGCTCGCTGGTGCGGGATCGCAGCTTCTCCGCCACACCGACGCGTTGCAATGCAGAGCGGGCTTCCTCCATTTCGGCGCGGCTCGGCACGAAGAGGAAGCGCAGCGCGCGGGGCGTGGACCAGCGACCGAGCGCGCCGGCCATCACGTTCTGATAGACGCGCATACGGTCCACCAGATCGTGCTGCTGCGCGATCACGCCGATGCCACGTCGCATGGCCCGCAAGTGCCGGCCCCGCGCACGCGTGATGTCGGTGCCGGCGATCACGATGCGTCCGGCCTCGACCGGCACGAAGCCGCTGATCGCGCGGAACAGAGTCGTTTTGCCGGAACCGCTTGGACCGACCAGCGCGACACGCTCGCCAGCGGCGACCGAGAGCGACAGCTCATGCAGTGCGGGCGGCGTACCTTTGCGATAACGGACGGTCAGGCCTTCGATCGACAGCATTGTCGGTCTATCAGAACAACTTCACCGCCTTGGCGACGCTGCGGAGCGGGTCGTATTCGCTGTCGTTGGCTCTGACGAACTTCGTACCGCGCAGAATGGCCAGGACTTTGTCGTCGGCGGGAGAACGCAAGGCCAGGAAGGCCGCTGCGACCCTGTCGCGGGCCACGGCGTCGATCTCTTTGCGCGCAACCCAGACGTAATCGACGAAGGGCGGCGTGGTGTAGAAGACATAGACCTTGGTTTTGTCGAGCTGCCCTGCGTGCACCATGGCGTGAAAGACGCTTTCGTCTACCGCGCCGGCATCAACCACGCCGGCTTCGACTGCCTTCGCGGTCGCCGGGTGGCTGCCGGTGTAGCGGAATTGCAGATCCTTGTCGGGGTTGATCCCGGCATGCAGCATTGCTGCATAGGGCATCAGGTGGCCGCTGGTGGAGTTAATGTCACCAAAGGCGAAGGCGTGGCCCTTGAGGTCTTTCAATGTTTTGATGTTGGTGCCGGTGTGGGCGATGAACAGCGCGTGGAACTGACGGTCACTCTCGCGCTGGACAATCGGCAGAACGCCGTATCGCGCATGTGCCTTGATATATGTCAGGCCGCCGAGATACGCGAAATCGAGTGAGTCGTTGCCGAGGCCTTCAACGGTGGCATTGTAGTTGGTTGGAATGATGAGTTCGACAGGCTCGCCTATGGCTTTCGCCAGATAGTCCCGCAGGGGCGCCTTTTGCTCGACGGAGACCTGGGTCGAACCGGCGTCCGGGATCATGCCGACGCGAATGGCATCACGTGCCGCTGCACCGCGGCCGATGAGGGGGGTTGCGAGCAACGGGACCGACTGGATGATGCGGCGACGGGGCAATC
The DNA here is from genome assembly GCA_030037665.1 of Acetobacteraceae bacterium. Classification (GTDB taxonomy): domain Bacteria; phylum Pseudomonadota; class Alphaproteobacteria; order Acetobacterales; family Acetobacteraceae; genus JASHVB01. The sequence goes on along the minus strand of JASHQG010000478.1, from coordinate 10,853 downwards.
GTTGTGACGGCATGGAACTCCCCGCTTTGTCGTTGTTGAACCGCGGCGGGGCGACTGTTGCCTGTGACCGCTGGCACCGCAAGAGCGAACGGCACGGCACCGGCCTGCCGCGTCCGGCACCATCGAGCACCGTCACGAAAGCCGATCAGCCGCGCTCCGAGAGTTCCACCCGCCCGGTGAGCCAGTCGACGCCGATCACCGTCTGGCGGCTTCCCATGCTGAGCACGACCTCGCCTCCCGATGATCCCCCGTCCGGCGTGAATTCGATGAGTCGGCTGCCGCTCAATGATATGTCCGGCCCCAACGGGATCGCCGTCTCCTGATCCAGCCGGAAGCCGCGCGGCGCAAACAACACCCCGACCATCCGGTCGTCAGCGATCGCCCGCGAACGGGCCAACCGCAGCGCTCCCGCCATCTGACGCACCGTGGACTCGTATTCCACCGTGGGACTCCGGGCCGGCCCTTGTGCCAGCACCAGGCTCAGTGCCAGGCCGAGTATGACAAGCACCACGATCAGTTCGATCAGTGTGAAGCCGTGCTCGCGCCGGTCCGCGCTGCCATGTCGCATCGTGCAATGTCTAGTGCTCGAACGTCACGACGTATCCGTCCATAACAACCCGCACGCTGAATGCGTGCAGCGTGCTGTAGCGCAGCGGCACCATGCCACTGCGTGACGCGTCGTAACGCCACGTCAGCGCCGCAACACCGCATAGCACGACATTGGGTGTCGCGGAGGGATACTCCGCGATCCATTTCGGAATGATGCGCACATAGGGGTCACGCCGGCGCAGCTCGTGCGTCATCACGTCGATCACCGACGGGACGCGACAGACCGGCCCAGGTTCGCCGGCGCGTGCCTGCGGAGCGAACCCTGCGAAAAGCAGCATCATCAGCAGCGATGCCACGCCAGGCCTTACACGAGCCATGCCATCCCTCCGCCATGCAGCCAGAGCAGCCAGAACGCCGCCGCAATGCAGGATCCGAAGGGCAGCGCCGTCGTTGCCGACAGGCGGCGGCCCGATACGGCGAGTACACCCGCCATGACGATCCCCAGCACCGCGGCGAGCAGAAGCAGCGGTGGTAATGCGGCCGGTCCAAGCCAGGCACCGGCCGCGCCGAACAGTTTCGCATCACCGCCGCCCATGCCGTCGCGACCTCGTGCCAGCCGGTACAGCCAGGCGACGCCGCGCAATCCGATATAACCCACGGCAGCCGCAGCGGCATGGAGTGCCACCGCGTCCGGCTGCGAGAGGAGTGTCAATACCAGGCCCGCTGCCACCAGCGGCAGAGTGAGGACGTCCGGCAGTAGCATCCATCTCCAGTCGATGCACGCGAGGGCAAGGAGGATCCAGCCGAGCACGCAGTCGATCCAGACGCGGTCGGGATTGGTTTCCGCGGACAACACCCAAACGGCAACAGCGATCGCGCCAAGTTCGATCGCCACATGGAAAGGCGCGATGAGCGCGCCGCAATGGCGGCAGCGGCCACGCTGCGCCAGATAACTTGCGAGCGGTATCAGTTCGAATGCTGCCAACGACGTGCCGCAGGTCTCGCATGCTGAGCGCGCCACCACGACCGGACGGTGACGCGGTAGCCGCGTGACCAGCACGCCGAGAAAGCTGCCGACGAACGGTGCGACCACCAGCGGTGCCAGCCAAAGCCACAGGTCGGCTGCGGACCACCCGAACCCCAGCATCGCGCGTGCACTCTTCAGTCCGGTCGCAAACGTGTCATTTGCCTCCCCAGTTGTGCGAAACACAATGTGGCGATTGGTTTGCGGGCGCCAAAGTGAGCATGGAGACGCTGTCTTCCGACCAGGCGATGATGGAGCTCGCCGGGTTCCTCGTGGACAACCGGCAGTGCGACGAGCGGACGATCGAGCGGGCCCGGCGCCTCGCCGCGGAGACCGGCCAGCGGCTGGACAATGTGCTGATCCAGCTTGGCCTCCTGACAGAACGAGGCCTGGCGGAGAGTTTCGCGGCATTGCTTCATCTGCCGATCGCCGGCCCCAGCCGCTATCCGGCGGGCGAGCCGTTGCTGTCAGACTGCCTGCCACCGCGTTTCCTGCGCCAGGCACGCGCCCTGCCGGTGGACGTGACGGACGACGTGCTGGTGTTGGCTACCGCCGATCCGATCGACCCGTTCACCCCTGCCGCGATTGCCGCTGCGACCGGCCGCCGGGTTGCGCTCGAAGTGGCGGTACCGATCGAACTGGATGCCGCACTCGACCGGCTTTATCCCAATCAGGACGGTGACGGCCATGCGGACGCCGCGGCCAGCGCACCGCTGGAAGACGACACCGAACGATTGAAGGATCTCGCCAGCGAGGCGCCGGTGATCCGGCTGGTCAACCAGATCATCACCCGAGCGGTGGAAACGAATGCGTCCGATATTCATGTCGAGCCGTTCGAGGACCGACTGCGCGTGCGCTACCGCTATGACGGCGTACTGCATGAAGCCGACACGCCGCCACGCCGCCTGGCCGCCGCCATCACCTCACGCATCAAGATCATGGCGCGGCTCGACATTGCCGAGCGGCGTCTGCCGCAGGACGGGCGCATTCGCCTTGCCGTGCGCGGACAGGAGATCGATTTCCGCGTGTCCACCGTGCCGTCGCTGCACGGTGAGACGGTGGTGCTACGCATCCTGGATCGCACGGCGGTGGCATTCGATTACGCGAAGCTCGGGCTGCCGGCGCAGGTGATCCGCCAGTTCCAGGCGGCGTTAGGACTGCCGAACGGCATCGTGCTGGTCACCGGCCCCACCGGCAGTGGCAAGACCACAACGCTCTACACCGGGTTGCTCGCGTTGAATTCGATCGAGCGCAAGATCGTCACCGTGGAGGACCCGATCGAGTACCGCCTGCACGGCATCACCCAGATGCAGGTGCATGAACAGATCGGTCTGACGTTCGCGGAATTCCTCAGTGCGATCGTGCGGCAGGATCCCGATGTCATCATGGTCGGCGAGATCCGCAATCGGGAGACCGCCGAAGTTGCGGCGCAAGCGGCGCTGCTGGGCCGCCTGGTGTTGTCGACGCTGCACACCAATTCCGCCGCCGCCGCGGTGACACGGCTGCGCGACATGGGGCTGGAGGATTATCTGCTCTCGGCCGTGCTGCGTGGCGTACTGGCACAGCGGCTGGTGCGGCGGCTGTGTCCGGCGTGCCGTCGTGCCGCGCCAGCGCCGGACGAGTTGATCCGCCGGTTCGACCTTCCATCGCCTGGCGGCGCCGAGGTGCTCATGCTGCATCACCCGGTCGGCTGCGATGAGTGCCGTCACACCGGCTATCGCGGCCGTTTCGCGATCGCCGAATATCTGGCGTTGAATGCCGAGATCGAGCGGCTGATCTTCGCCCGCGCCGATCACGGCAGTATTGAGCGCGCGGCGATCGCCGCCGGCATGATCCCATTGCTTCAGTGTGGACTGGACGCGGTGCTCGCAGGCGAGACGACGATCGAGGAAGTCGTGCGCAGCGTGCGCGCGGAGAACTGAGGCGTGCCTGCATTCCGTTATCGTGCGATCGGCCCCGCCGGCGACGTGCAGACCGGCGTGATGGAGGCGGCGACGGAAGCCGACGTTGTGGCGGCCTTGCAACGCCAGGGCAGCATTCCGATGCGCGCCGAACCGGCTGCACGCGAATCCTGGTTCGCCTCGCTGTGGCATGCCGAACTGAGCTTCGGCAAGACACTGCGCCGTCGCGACGTCGCCGACATCATGCGCGAGCTCGCGACGATGCTCGGGGCGGGACAGGACCTCGACCGCGCGCTCAGATTCCTCGAGGAAACAGCTGTCACCACCCGCGTGCGCAGCGTCGTCGCGGGACTGCGCGACAGTGTGCGCGATGGTAGCCCGCTTGCTGCCGCGATGGCCCGGTTTCCGGGCGCGTTCTCCCGCCTGCAGGTGGCGTTGGTGCGTGCCGGCGAGGCAAGCGGGCAGCTTGCGCCGACGCTGGCGCGCCTGGCCGACCTCCTGGAGCGACAGCAGCGGCTCGCTGCGTCGGTCGCATCGGCGCTGATCTATCCGTGCCTTCTGGTCGTCGCAGCGATTGGCGCCGTGACGCTGCTGCTCACCCATGTGGTGCCGCAGTTCGTTCCTCTGTTCCAGCAAAGCGGTGCGCAACTGCCGAGATCGACGCAGTTCCTGATCGACACCGGGGCCTTCGTTTCGCATGACGGCATCCTGGTATTGCTTGGGTTCCTCGTCTTGCTGTTACTTGCGCGCGCCGTGTTGCGTGCGCCGCAGTCGCGATTGATGGTGGATCGGCTGATGCTGCGGCTGCCGCTCATCGGCGGACTGCTGCGTGAGATCCAGGCGGCGCGCTTCACCCGTATGCTGGGAACGCTGTTGGTGAACGGTGTGTCGCTGATCTCCGCACTCAGCATCGTTCGGGAGGCCGTGGCCAATCTGGCGGTGCTCGCGGCGCTCGATCGCGCTGCGGCCAGCGCGCGTGCCGGCGCCGGGCTCGCGCGGCCGCTCCAGGAAGCGCGGGTGTTCCCCGTCCGTACGACACATCTGTTACAGCTCGGTGAAGAAAATGCGGAGCTCGGGGCGATGTCATTGCGCGCTGCCGACATTCACGACGAAAGAACCAGTGTGGTGCTGGAGCGGCTTGTCGCATTGCTGGTTCCGGCGATCACCATCGTCATGGGATTGGCGGTGGCCGGAATCGTCACATCGCTGCTGACCGCCATGCTCAGCCTGAACAATCTCGCGAGTTGACCTGCGGCGCCGCGCGTCACAGCCGCCGTAAGGCTACGTGACACTTTTGTGGCACAGACCGGAACTTTACCGAAGCACATACGCTGGTATGGTGGCACCCTCCTTGGGGGCGCGCGTGGCTGGTCATGCTGCATGACATCCTGCTGTGGTGGGTCAGGCAGATGCATAGCCTGTTGCCACAGTGGCTGCTGTCCGACGACGCGACGGCTGACGCATTGGTCGTCGTTCCAGAATCCTTGAACGATCTGCCACGCATCCGCTTGGTCCAACGGCGGCATCGGCGCGAGTTGTTGCTCGGCCGGTTCAGGCTCGATGAAGCGGGCCAACGCGCGGCCAAGGCCGCAATCCGGCAAAAACCGCGGCGTGTGGTGTTGCGGCCGGACGCGTCGCTGGTGCTTCAACGTCAGGTGGTTCTGCCGATTGCCGCAGAACGCGATCTCACGCGCGTGTTATCCTACGAAATGGACCGTCTGACGCCTTTTGCCGCGTCGCAGGTGTTCTGGTCGGCGGCCGTGGAACGCCGCGACCGCGCCGCGAGCCGGTTGGAACTGTGCCTCACGCTGGTGCCGAAAGCGCTGCTGCAGCCGGTCCTCGCGGCGCTCGATCGTCTTGGTCTCTCACCGAGTGCGATCGCTGCTGTGAACCAGGCGGGCGAGCAGCGTTTTATTGACCTGCAGGCGCCGACGACACAACGGCGCGTGACGCTGTCTGCTGCTGTCGGTCTCGTTTCCGTGCTGGCATTGATCGCCGTGACGACGCCATTCGTCGCGCAATCGATTGCCCGGCATGCCGTCGACGCTGAGATCGCTGCGTTGCAGCCGCGACTCGACCAGGTCGAGGCACTGCGTCGGCGCATTGCCGCCGGATTTGCTGGCAGCGACGCTATCGCGGGGGAACAAGCGCGCATCGGCGACGCATTGCAGGTGCTTGCCGCGGTGACCGATCTTCTGCCGGACAACACAGTGCTTGCCGATCTGTCATTGCGCGATGGCAAGCTGGAGATCAGCGGCCAATCTCAGGCGGCGGCGCAATTGATTCCCGCGTTGGCCACCGATCCAACGGTGCACAATCCGTCGTTTGCCGCACCAGTGACGCGCACCGCCGACGGCAAGGCCGACACATTCGTGATCCGCGCCGAGCTGAGCCCCTGAAATGGAGACCCCACTGCCCGACGGGCCTCGCGGCCGAATCCTCGCCCTTGCGCTCACACTGACGGTGCTTGCGACGCTGTGGGTCGGCGTCGCGCAGCCTTTGATGACGTGGCATGCCGCACGTGCCCAAGCGCTGGCGCAGCGCCGGGCGTTACTGCAGCGGATCACCGCGCTGGTCGCCACGCTGCCCGAATTGCAACGCGAAGCATCACGGCACCGCGCGCCGGAGGCCGCATTGCTGGAAGGCTCATCCGACGCCATCGCCGGCGCGACACTGCAAACCGCCGTGCAGCGTATGGCAATGTCGGCGGGAGCGACGCTGCGGAGCCTGGAGACCTTGCCCGCAGAACGAAGCGGCCACTATCGGCGCATCAGCCTGCGGATATCGACCGAAGCGCCTTGGCCGGTACTGATCGCGCTGATGCGCGGGGTCGAGCAAGGGACCCCGCAGATGCTGATCGACAATCTGCAACTGCGTGCGCCGCCGGCTGAATTGCGCACGGCTACAACGCCGATCAGCGCCACATTCACAATCGTGGCATTCCGGGCCGCGCCGGCGGGAGGCGCCTGATGGGCCGGCAGGGTGCGGTGCTCGCTGTCGCCGGTGCGCTGGCGGTGGTAATCGCCTCCGAAATCGTCGACAGGCCACGCGGCCATATCACCCCGGCCGGATCATATGACGCCATGGCAAAACATGCCGCGCCGCGCGCGCATGCCGATAACGTGCAGGCGTGGGTTGGCCCCATCCTGGCGCGTCCGTTGTTGAGTCCGGACCGGCGTCCCGCGGCCGGCATGGACGACACCGCGGCGGCCGGTGGGTCTGGCCTGCCGCGTCTGACCGGCATCCTCGTCGGCCCGTTCGGGCGCAGTGCGATCTTTGCCAGCAACGCAAGCAAGCCGATCGTGCTCGGTGAAGGCGGCCGGATCGACGCCTACACGGTGCAGTCGATCGACGCGGCCGAGGTGCAGTTGGATGGCCCGAGCGGCGTGCAACGCCTGCGGCCGGCATTCGATACAACCGACCAGGAAGCTTCGGCCCCAACCAGAGTGACGCGCCGCATTGGCAAGACGGCGCGTTCGCAATGATCACACGCCTTCTGTCCGTCCTGCTCGTGGTTGCGGTGCTGGCTGGCTGCCAACGTCCGGAAAAACCGGCCGCGCCGGCACTGTCGTCGTTGTCGTCGTTGTCGCCGTTGCCGCCCGTGTCGCTGACCGCGCCAGCGCGGATAAACGGCAACGTTGGCGCGCCCGAGGCACTCCCGCCGGCACAGGCGTCCTATGGCACAGGAACAGGGGTCCAGCAGCCCGCCGGCTCGGCGGGGGCGCCAGCGGGCGACATCTCGCTCGATTTTGCCGACACCGACATTCGCGAGGTCGTCGCGCAGATCCTGGGCAACATCCTGAGGCTGAATTACGCGATTGACCCGTCCGTTCATGGAACGGCGACGCTGCGCACCGTCACGCCACTGAGCCGCTCGCAGTTGCTACCGACGTTGCAGGCGTTGCTGGCACAGGACGGTGCGACGCTGGTGCGCGATGGCAATCTGTATCGCGTGGTGCCGGCCGCACGAGCCATGGCAGCAATCGGTACCGGGGGCATGGCGGGCAGCGTCGTGGTTCCGCTGCATTACGCAGCGGCCGATCAGCTTGCCAAGGTGCTGCAGCCTTATGTCGGGGCGGGCGGCAAGATTGTCGCTGATCCGGAGAGCAACGCGGTGCTGGTCGGCGGCGACCCTGAGTCGCGTGACAGCCTGGTCGCGCTGGTGCAGTCGTTCGACACAAACGTACTGGCGCAGCAGTCTTATGCGCTGTTTCCGGTGAACACTGGCGACGCGAAGGACTTTGCCGGCGCGCTGGAAAATGCGTTGCACGGCGAGAAAGGCGGCTCGCTGAGTAGCATGATACGTATCGTGCCGCTGTCGCGCATCAACGCCGTGCTGGTGATCTCGCCGGAGGCGCGCTACATCGACGAGGCACGACGTCTCTACGCGCTCGTCACGCGTGCGGGTCAGCAGACGACCCGCAGCTGGCATGTCCATTATCTGCAGAACAGTCGGGCGAACGATATTGCATACATTCTGCAGCAGGCATTCACACCTGATGATGTGACAGCGCAGCCGACCGGCGCGCAGGCTGCAGAGGCCCGCATGAACGCAGCGACGGGTGGCTATGGTGCCGGCGGCATTGGCGGCATGCAAAGTGGCGTGTTCGGCAGCAGCGCGGGCGCTGGTGGCCTCGGGGGCAGCATCAGTGGCGTGCCGGCTGCAACCGCCACGGTCCCACCTGCGACGGGTGGCACCGCGCCGCCGTCCGGCCAGGGCGTACCGCCGCCCGGTGCTGCGCCTACCAATCCGCTGCTCGGCCCGCTGCAGCCGACTGCGACCCATGAAAATCCCGACACGATGCGGATCATCCCGGATCAGCAGAACAATTCCATCCTCGTCTACGGCACGGAACGCGAGGTGAATACGGTCGAGGCGATGCTGGGCAAGCTCGACATTCTGCCCTTGCAGGTGCGCATTGATGCCGTGATCGCCGAGGTGGACCTCAACGACAACCTGCAGTACGGCACGCAGTTCTTTTTCCGTGCCGGCGGCATCAACGGCATTTTGAACTTTTCGGCACAGGCATCATTGCAGACCCCGGCCCAGGCGCAGTTGAACCTGAATTTTCCTGGATTCTTCATCGGTAGCCATGGCGCTGGCGGCGCACCGTTCGCGATCAACGCCCTGCAGGCGGTGACCAAGGTGCGCGTCCTGTCCTCACCGGAGCTCTTGGTGCTGGACGGCCAGCCGGCCCGGCTGCAGGTAGGCGACGTGGTGCCCTATCTCAGCCAGACCTCGCAAAGCACGATCACATCCAATGCACCGGTGGTCAGCTCGATCAATTACCAGCAGACCGGTGTGGTGATGGAAGTGACACCGCACGTGAACACGAGCGGGCTGGTGACGCTGGATGTCGTGCAGGATGTCAGCGACGTCTCGAGCACGATCACCACGCCGGGGATCAACTCGCCGACCTTCGAGGACCGCAATGTCACGTCCCGTGTAGTGGTGCAGGATGGGCAGACGGTCGGGCTGGCGGGACTGATCAGCGACAACACAACCACCGGCAATCAGGGCATTCCCTGGCTGAAGGACGTGCCGATTCTTGGTGCGCTGGCGGGCAACCAGAACAACACGCGTCAGCGCACCGAGCTCTTGGTGCTGATTACGCCGCGTGTTGTGCACGATCAGCGTGACGCGCGCGAACTGACAGAAGATATGCGTGATCAGCTCATCAATGCGGCCGCGGTGCCGGATGAGCTGAACAATCTGCGGCCGACGGGTTCGTCCGATCCAAACGCGCGCCTCCGCCAGCAACTGAAGTTGCAGCAATGATCACGGATTGCAGATCGGGTTGTCGGCGCTTTGACCGGGAGGACCGGGGGAACAAAGGTCATAATCATGCCCGGCGCGGGTTGACGGATTACGGTACTCGTACGGGTGGTTCCACGGATCGAGCGGCACGTGATCGCCCTTCAGATAGGGGCCGTGCCAGTCGCTCACATCCTCCGGTTGCTGGATCAGAGCCTCGAGGCCCTGCTCCGTACTGGGGTAATCACCGACGTCGAGCTTGTAGAGATCGAGTACCGATGCCAGCCGCTCGATCGAGTCGCGCGCAACCGAAGCTCGCGCGTGGCCGAGCTGCTGCAGCACTGCGGGTGCAACCAGGCCGATCAGCAGTCCGAGAATGACAATGACAACCAGCAGCTCCAGCAACGTGAAGCCGCGTTCTGTGTCGTGGGAACGGCCCCGATGAGCATTCCGTTGCTCGCCTGCATGGCCACCGCCGCCGCATTCTATCATCTGCCGCCACGCGTGTTGCCGTCGATTCAGGCGGTGGAAGGTGGTTACGTCGGCGCCGTCCACGCGGACAGCGACGGATCGCAGGACCTCGGCATCATGCAGGTCAACACACGCTGGCTGGGCGACCTCGCACAGGTCGCGCGCATGAGTGAAGACGCGGTCCGCGAGCGCCTGATCTATGACGGTTGCTTCAACGTTGCCGCAGCCGGAGCGATCATGCGCGCCTACCTGAACGAGGCGCATGGCGACCTGATGCTGGCGGTCGGTGACTACCATTCCCATACTCCGGCTCTGAACCTGCAATACCAGTTGAAGGTGCTGGCATCCGCGGTACGATTGTTTGGCAACGGCAATCGTACCACGCCTCATGCAACACATGCAGACGCAAATAACTGAGACATCACTGCGTGACGGTGTCGCTCGCAGCCGAATATTGCGCACACGTTTGCGTGAGTCATTGGACGGTCAACTGCCTATCATGGCCCGGTCAAACATGACAATCACCATCCGCCCGATCGCTCAACAGCAGATGGGTGGAACAGCACGATTCGAACATGCAAAGCAAGGCCTTACGGCTCTGCACCGGGGTTGGTTCCGGCCCACGCGGGCCGTACGATATGACGTTTACGCTGCCATTCCCGTACACCGCTTCTATCAGAACCGGCAGCAGTCCGATTGCGGGGAGAGCGACGCCACCGCCGGTCAATCCAGCGAATGTTTGCATGATCTCGATCCGCGGGTCGAAATGACCGAAGGCGACAGCGGCGACCGCCAGCCCGAGCTGGCCGGATTGCGCGACGAGACTACCGATGCAGGCGCATCGTCGATCAGCTTTGACAACATGCGGCAGTGTGATGTGCGGTATCTCGGACGGCTCGTCGAGCAGGACCCGGTCGGCAACGACCACGGTCAACGCGACATGGGCAGCCTGAACGACGGACAGTCGGCGTCGTCCACGTTCAGCATCGTCGAGGCGTTCCTTCGCAAAATCCTGACGCCGCTGCGGCAGACGCCCAATTTGTTCCGATCGACGGCCCGGTTCATGACGTTTGACGAAGCCGGCTGCCGCTCTGACTGCGGCTACATCCAGGCGCCAGAGTTCGTCGGCGGCGCGCCGCGGATTCCGCCGCCC
>JASHQG010000477.1 GCA_030037665.1 Acetobacteraceae bacterium | reverse complement strand
AGCACCAGATCGCCAACCGACGCCTGGCCGTGCTGCCACAGCGTCACGCCCCAGACGATCACCCCGCCGGTGGCGAGTGCGGTCAGCACCGCGTGGGTCAGCCGCAGCCGCTCCAGATAGAAAAGGCTCCTCCGGCGCGCGCCCATCTCGTCGCCGATTGTTTCGCCGATGCGGGATTGCTCGCGGCGTAGCATGCCGAAAGCCCGCACAACGCTGAAGTTGCCGATTACATCGACCAGTTCGCCATCGACGGCCGCGGCCTTGGTGGCATAGGCACGGTGCAGTGGCGTGCCGCGTTTGGCCAGCCAGTAGATCAGTGCGCCAAGCGCAGCGGCGAACGCGATCAGCGCCCCGGCGAGCGTCAGGTTGACCGTGCAGATCAACAGGATCGCGCAAAACACCGCGGCAACCGGCGGCAGCACGTTCCACGATCCGGTATTGGCCACGGCGTATGCCGCGTTCGCGGTGGCGCTGATGCGGCTGGCCAAAGAACCGGGCAGACGCTCGGAGAAGTAGCTGGGCGAATGTCCGGACAAGTGGCGGAAGAGATCCTCGCGGATGTCGCCGGTGACCGCGACGAAGGTGCGTGCCGCCGTGAAGCCGGCGACGCGCCACATCAGGTTGTCAGCGCCGACAAAAAGCGCGAGCAGACCGCATGCATACCAGACATGCATCCCGGCGGCCTTTGGGCCGACCGAAACGACATCGACCAGATGCTTCATGCCGTACTGAGTGCCGGTGCTGCAGGCGACGGCGATCAGCACGGCGGCCAGGACGATCGCGTGACCGACCGGGTGGTGGCGGACGTAGCGGAACAGGAAGGCCAGCGGCCTCGCAGAAATGCGAGGCGGCCTGTCGTTATTTCGCCGCAATCTAGCCACATTGCGTTCTTTCAGCTCAAGTAACACAGCCATTTAAGGCTCTCTCCTGTCGCCCGATGCAGAACGGATCCGGGCAGCGTGACTTATTATCGTCAGGAATGCCGCCGACATTTCGCCACATTCACCGCCTATATCCTTCAATTGATAAGCGCTTCTGTCTCGCAAAGTCAAGTGAAAGTATAGCAGCGCCGACTGTCAGTAAACTCAAGTAAAACTGGGGCCGCCAAACATGCGTATCGCTCAGATCTCGCCGCTCTTCGAAGCGGTACCGCCAAAGCTGTACGGCGGCACAGAGCGCGTGGTCTATTCGCTCACCGAAGAACTTGTCGCCATGGGCCACGACGTGACGCTGTTTGCCAGCGGCGACTCCATTACCTCCGCCAAGCTTGCGCCGATGCGCGACAAAGCGCTGCGTCTCGACCCGAGCGTGGTCGATTGGATCGCTATCTACATGCGTATGATGGAGCTGATCCGTCGCCGCGCGGATGAGTTCGACGTGTTGCACTTCCATACCGACTACTTCCCGCTTTCCTTGTTCTCCCGTCAGGAGACGCCGTTCGTCACAACACTGCACGGCCGTCTCGACATCCCCGAGTTCAAGGTGATCTACGAAACATTCCCCGACGCCCCCTTCGTCTCCATTTCGGATGCGCAGCGCCGGCCGATCCCCGGGATCAACTGGGCGCGCACCGTGCACCACGGCATGCCCGCCGACCTGCTGACGCCACAGCGGGTAAAGCAGGAATACGCCGCGTTTCTGGGCCGTATCTCACCGGAAAAAGGCGTGGATAAGGCAATCCGCATCGCCGGGAAGGCCGGGCTGAAACTGAAAATCGCGGCAAAAGTCGACAAGGCGGACCAGGTCTATTGGGACGAGCAGATCAAGCCGCTCATCGATGCCAGCCCGTGGGTCGAATACATCGGTGAAATCAACGACGCGCAGAAGCCGGCGTTCCTCTCCGCCGCGCACGCGCTGCTGTTCCCGATCGATTGGCCCGAGCCATTCGGTCTGGTGATGATCGAGGCGATGGCCTGCGGCACACCGGTCATCGCGTTCAACCGCGGTTCGGTGCCAGAAGTCATCGACCACGGCGTGTCGGGCTTCATTGTGCACGACGAGGCCTCGGCAGTTGCGGCGTTGAACCGGGTGGACACGCTGGACCGCACGCTGGTGCGCCGTACCTTCGACCGGCGCTTCACCGCCCGGCGCATGGCCGAGGACTACGTCGACCTCTACGAGGAACTCTGCGAACCGGCGATGCCCCTGTTGCGGGCGGTCGGCGACTGACACATCTGAATGAGACGGGCTGACGGGCCGGGCATCCCGGACTGTCGGCCCGCCAATTGCGCACGCTGGGCTGGGGGAATCAGGCCGGGCTGACACTTGTCCGGCCGTCACGCGCGTCCTGCTTGTGCCTTCTTCACCATTCCGTGTCAGGTTGCGTGCGCATGGAGTCGCAACAGAGCCGCGTTGGCCTCAACGCTCTCAATTTTTTCTCGGCTGCGGTGCAGACGGGGTTCGGTCCCTATGTCGCGGTCTGGCTCATCCAACGCGGTTGGAGCCAGACCGACGTTGGCGTCGCGCTGAGTGTCGGAACCCTGGCCGGAATGGTCGGTCAGTTGCCCGGCGGGTGGCTGGTGGACGCCGTGCACCGCAAGCACGCGCTCACCGCGGCTGCCCTGACGGCAACTGGCGTCGCCGCTCTCATCCTGGCGTTCCTTCCTTACCTCGTTCCGGTCTGGCTGGCCGAAATCATCCATGCACTCGCCGCGTGCATCATCACGCCAGCGATCGCCGCAATGACGCTGCGGCTATGCGGTCATACCGCGTACAGCGAGCGGCTCGGCATGAACGGCCGCTATGCGTCGCTCGGCAACGCGGTGACGGCGGGACTGCTCGGCCTCTGCGCATGGGTCTTGCCGGAACAAGCCGTGTTCGTCATCACCTCGCTCCTGGTGGTGCCGGCGGTCTGGGCGGTTGCCACGATCCGGCAGGAGGACTGCACCGAAGACGACACCCACGAGGCGGTGAAACACCCGAGGGACCGCCCGGCGCATCGCCGCCCCTGGCACATCTTCCGCGAATCCGGCCTGCATGCCTTCGCGCTGTGCACCGTTCTGTTCCACGTCAGCAACGCCGCCATGCTGACCGTCGCACTGAACGCGCTCGCCAGCCATGTACGTAACACCGATGCGATCGTATCCGCCGCCATCCTGGTGCCGCAGCTCGTGGGCGCCGCCATCTCTCCTTATATGGGAACGCTGGCGCAGCGGCTTGGCCGTCGGCCGGTCCTCTTGGCCGGCTTCGCGGCACTACCGTTGCGGGGCCTGCTGCTCGCCGGGCTGTTTGCGACGCATCCAGCGGCGGTACCGCTCCTCCTGTTTCAAGCGCTCGATGCTGTCAGCGCCACCGTGTTCGGGCTGATGGTTCCATTGATTGCTGCGGATGTGACACGACAGAGCGGCTACATGAACCTGGCGATCGGCTCGATCGGACTGGCGGTCGGGATTGGCGCGACGATCAGCACCGCATTGGCGGGCTGGATGGCTGACGTCGCCGGCGTGCCCGGGACGTTGTTCGGACTGGCGATGGTTGGCTGCGGCGCGGTGGTGTTGGCGTGGTGGATTTTGCCGGAAACCCATCCTGGTGATCTGCCGCGTCAACAGACACCGGCTATGGCGGCGTAAATCGCCGCTGTTATTGCCAGGAGGGCAGGGCAATTTCCTAAGGGAAACCTCGTGGTCGTTATGCCGCGCGCAATGACAAGGGGAGACTGCGCCGCATCGTCACCGCCAGATACACAGCCGAACTCAGCGCGGTGATCCAGAAGCTCGCGGGCCAGTCGGTGTAGAATGCCAGCACGATCCCGCCCCAAGCCTCCACGAGCGCCAGTGCCGCGGACAGTAGAATCGCCACGCCGATGCTGCCGGTCAGACGCTGCGCCGCAGCGCCAGGGCCGACCATGAGTGTGAACACCAGCAGCACGCCGACGATTTGCGCGCACTCGGCCGTCGCCAATGCCACGATCGCCAGGAACGAGACGGCGTAGAAGCGAAGTGACACGCCCTTCGCCTCGGCCAGTTCCGGCTGCAGGCTGGCGAACAGCAGCGGGCGCGAGACAACGGCCAGCGCGGTCAGACTGAGCAGGCCGAGTGCCAGCAGCAACCACACGGTCGCGGCGTCCACCGCGAGTACGTCGCCGAACAGCAGGGCGGTCGCCTGGCTGGCGAATGCCGTGTAGAAGTGCAGGAACAGCAGACCGAAGCCGAGCGACAACGCGAGCACGATGCCGATGGCGACGTCGCGCTGCGCCAATCGCTCGCCCATCACGCCCATGCCGATGCCGCCGAGGACGGTCATCAGCACCATGCCCCACAGAGGGGTGACACCGATCAGCACCGCGCCGGTGGCGCCAGTGAAGCCGACATGCGCCAGGGCGTGGCCGGCGAAGGTCTGGCTGCGTATCACGAGGAAATAGCCGACCACGCCCGAGACGATCGCGACGACCGCCGAGGCAGCGAAGGCGTTCCGCATGAAGTCGTATTCAAGCATTGCTGGAATGGTGCCTCTCGTGGTGGTGAATGTGGCCGTGCGAATGCTCGTCGTGGCGATGCTCGTCGTGCTCGACGTCGTGGCTGCCTGACATGACGAAGATGCGGCCGCGCAGATGCACGACCTCGATGTCCGACCCATAGAGGCGTGACAGGACAGGCCCTGTAATCACCTGATCGACGGTGCCGAGCGCCGCCTGGCCACTGCCGAGATACAACACGCGGTCCATTGCACCGAGCAGCGGATTGAGTTCGTGCGCCGAAAACAGGATGGTGATGCCGAGCTCGGTCTGCAGCGACATCACCAGCTCGACGACAACGCGCTGGTGATGCGGATCGAGACTGATCAGCGGCTCGTCGAGCAACAGCAGCCGCGGGCGGCCGATCAACGTCTGCGCAAGCAGCAGGCGCTGGCGCTCGCCGCCGGACGTTTCCACGAGTGGCCGTCGCGCGAGTTCGCGTGCCCCGACGAGGTCGAGCACACGGTCGACTTCCGCGCGTCCGCGCCGGCCAGGAATCGGCAGACCCAGGCGATGGCCGTTCACAGCGGATGCGACGAAGTCCCAGCCGCTCAGGCGCATTGTGCCAATGGCGCTGCGCATCTGCGGCATGTAGCCGATCGCGGGATTGCCGCGCGCCGCCGGCTGGCCAAGCACCGCGATTGCGCCGTGTTGAGCCGGCACAAGGCCGAGGACAGCGCGCATCAGCGTGGTTTTGCCTGCGCCGTTCGGGCCGAGTACGCCGATGAACTCCCGCGCGCCGATGTTCAGTGTCACGTCGTCCAGGATGATCCGGCCGCCGAGACTAAGTCGGACGTCGTGCAGTTCGACGGCGTTCATGCGGCTATTTGGCCAATGCGCGATCGAGCGCGTCGAGCTCGCTCGCCATCCAGGCCTGATAGGTCTTGGCGGGAGGCTCGGTCTCGGTCGCCCCGACGACGGGGACATCGGATTGCCTTGCAATCTGCTGCATGCGGGTGGCGATGGGATCGGTCGCCTGGCTGTTGTACACGAGCAGTCTGACCTTGTGGGTGCGAAGGTCGTTCTCGAATCCGGCGACGTCGGAAGCACCCGGCTCGGTATTGTTCATCACCGCCATCTGAAACGCCATGTTTCTCACGCGCATGCCAAGGGCGGCGAACATGTAGCCGAACACCGGTTCGGTCGCGGTGACCGGCGTGCCGGCGAATTTGCCACGCAGCGCAGCGATTCGTGCCTCGATCGGCCGGATCGAGGCCGCGAACCGCGCGAGATGGCCTTCGTAGGCCGATTTGTGCGCAGGATCGTCGGCCGCGAGGTCCGCAGCCAGTGTCTTCGCCAGCACCAGCATGGTCGCAGGGTCGTACCAGATGTGCGGATTGTCGCCGGGGTGTTTGCCAATCAGCGACGCGACAACGATCGTCTGCCGCTCCGGACCGCGCGCCGCCTCGAGCAGCTTCGTCATCCAGGGATCGTAGTCAGCGCCGCTCTCGATCACGATGCGCGCCGCGGACACGTCGCGGCCGACTGACGGGCTCACCTCAAATAGATGCGGGTCCTGGTTCGGATTGCTGAGGATGCTGCGGACCGTCACGTCCCCCCCGCCGATCTGCTGGGCGACGTCGCCGTAGAAGTTCTCGGCTGCGACAATGGGGATCTGTGGGGCGGCGACGGCGGGGCAGGGAAGGAGGATGCATAAACCGAGGCACCGTGCCCAGGCCATGCGAGAGGTCGTGGCGCCAGAGCGCCGAGGAGGAGGGGCGGACATCCGGCACCCACCGAAAATCACCCCGAGGAGCTTCAGCAAGCGAGACATAAACGGTTCGTTCCCCCAACTCGGCACACCGCGTCCGGCCGCTCCTGGGCCGGGCCGGGAACATGCTACTGCAATGTTATAACGTATCCAAGATCACATCCATGCGAAATCGGGGACACGGCCTTGTGCTAACAGCTCTTGCGCGCCGCGAGTCACGCCCGGATACCGCGCCGCTTGGCCAGCCCGGATACCCCGCCGATTGGCCTGATTGACGGAACCGCCACCCCGGATTGGACGGGATTGAGAGGATACGAATGCCCAGCGAAAACAAGACCGGCGAAATCGCCGCAAGGCTCGACCGGTTACCCCCGTCCTGGTTCGTCTGGCGGATGATCGTGCTGATCTCACTCGGCGGGATCTTCGAATTTTACGACCTGTTCTTCACCGCCTATGTCGCGCCGGGGATGATCAAGTCCGGCCTGTTCTCGCCTGAATCCCTTGGTCCGCTCGCCAGTCTGAACGTGATCGCGGTCGCCGGCTTCGGCACGTTCGTTTTCGCAACCTTCGCGGGTCTTTGGGCCGGTGCGCTGCTGCTCGGCCAGATTGCCGACCGTCTGGGGCGGCGTTCGATCTTCGTCTGGTCGCTGGTCTGGTACATGGTGTGCTCTGCCATTATGGCCTTCCAGCATACCGGCTACGCTCTGGTGATCTGGCGCTTCATCGCCGGCATCGGCATCGGCGTCGAGCTGGTGACCATTGATGCGTACATCGCCGAGCTCATTCCGCGCCGCGAGCGGGGTCGCGCGTTCTCCGTGAACCAGTTCATCACCTATCTCGCCGTGCCGCTGGTCGCATTTCTGGCCTGGCGGCTGGTGCCGCTGCAGCCGCTCGGCTGGGACGGCTGGCGGTGGGTGGTGCTGATCGGTTCGGTCGGCGCCGTCGTGGTGCTCGGGTTGCAGCTCGGCATTCCGGAAAGCCCGCGCTGGCTCGCGAAACATGGGCGCAACGAGGAGGCCGAAGCGATCGTGGCCCGCATCGAAGCCGGCGTGGAGCGTGAACTCGGCCGCCCGTTGCCGCCTCCCGTGCCAGAGCCGGCGGAAGCCGCAGCGACCGGCAGACTGGTGGACGCGTTCGAAGCTCCCTACCGCTCGCGGACCATCATGCTGTCAATCTTCAACTTCGCGCAGACGATCGGCTTCTATGGCTTCGCCGCCTGGGTGCCGACGCTCTTGATCGCGCGCGGCATCCACGTGACCGCGAGCCTGCAGTATGCGTTCATCATTGCCCTCGCGAACCCGGTCGGCCCACTGCTCGGGACGCTCTTTTCCGATCGGATCGAGCGCAAATGGCAGATCGTTGGCGGCGCAGCGGGTATGCTGATCTGCATGACGATCTTCGCTCAGTTGTCGGATCCAACGGAGCTGATCATTGTTGGCGTGCTGTTCACGCTGTTCGCCAATGTGATGTCCTACGCGTTCCACAACTACCAGGCGGAGCTGTATCCGACGCGCATTCGCGCCCGCGCGATCGGGTTCGTGTATTCGTGGAGCCGCATCTCCGCGGCGTTTGCGGGCCTTGCTATCGGCTATTTCCTGCACACCGGCGGCGTAACGGCGGTGGCGGTGTTCATCGGCGTGGCGATGTTCGTGGTCATTGGCGTGATCAGCGCGTTCGGCCCGCTAACACGGGATTTGGCGCTCGAGCAGATCGCACATTGAGCCAACCACACAGACCTCTCCCGACTGCGCCGGGAGAGGTCGAGTGGTGAAAGAGGCGGCGGTGCGACGCAAGTCCGCGGAGCCGCTCACAACAGTCCGAGACCGCCGAGCATCGCACCCACAAGCAACATCCAGATCGGATTGAGCCGCGTCGTCAGCAGGACGGCAGCCGCGGCAAGCGTGACGACACCGGCCTGCCAAGTGGTATCTGCGGTGCGCGCCATGACTGTGCCGCTGGCGATGACCAGCCCCATGACGACGGGAACCAACCCCCGTCGAACGATCCGCTGCCACGGCGCGTCGCGGAATCGATCCCACAGCCGATATGTGGCGAAGTATATCGTGCAAGGGGGACCGAAGGTGGCGATGGCGCTCGCCACGGCTCCGGGAAATCCCCAGACCCTCCAGCCGATCAGACTCATCATCAGGATCATGTTCGGTCCGGGGATCGATTGCGCCAGGGCGAACATGTTGGCGAAATCCTGATCAGTCATCCAGCCATGCGTGCTGACAACAAAGTTGCGGACATCCGGCAGGACCGTCGGGAAGCCGCCAAAGCTGATAGACGAGACCAGAGCAAGATGCGCGGTCAGCGCGACCGGAGCTGAAAAGTCCGTCATCCGGCTTTCGCCGCTTGGATGCCTGCAATGACGATGCTCAGTGGCATCAAACTAAATAAAACGCTGAGCAGCGGCAGCCTGATGAAGGTGATGAGGACAAAAGCGAGCGTCGCAAAAAGCAAGCCGGCCGGGTGGCTGCGATGGGGTGCCAGGAGCTTCGCGCCTGTGGCGATGAGAAGACCCGCCGCCACCGCGGCAATCCCCCGAAGGACGTTTTGCAGAACCGTCAGGTGGACATATTTCAGACATAGCAAGCCAAGCGCGAGACCGACCGACCACGGGACGACCAGGAACCCGGCGAGCGCTGCCAGACTGCCGACCCCACCCCGCACCTTGGCCCCGACGCAGACGGCAATGCCGACGATGTTCGGCCCGGGCATGAACTGGCAGAGGCTGACGATGTCGGCAAATTCCCGGTCGCTGATCCAGCAGCGTGTCTCGACTGCGACACGCCGGGCCCAGGCGATCCCGCTGCCGCCAATCCCGCAGAATGAGACCGTCAAGAAACCTTTGAACAAAGCGACGAGAGGAACGTCCCGCTCTTCTTGCTGCGCCATCTCGGTCATTCGGGGGTCTCCGGCCTGCGACGCTTGATTCGCTCGCACAGTGCCATGCGTCGCGAAGATTTCCGGTTCGTGCGTTTCACCCGATCATCGTGACCGTCCGTTTCGACCTGCTCAAGGCGATCGAGAAGGCCCTCAATGCCCATGCCGATGATGCAGATCGGGGTAGTGCGGGTGCCGGTGCACGAGGCGGACGTGCCGATGAGAATGGGTATGCGGTTCGCCGGGCGGATCGGACGCGGCGTGTTCGTGCTGGTGGTGCTCATCGTGATGGTGCCGATGCTCGTGTGCCATGGGTTCGTGCAAATGTTCGTGCTCGTGCTGCTCAGCCAAGTGTAGCCACAGGCCGAGCGCCATCAGCACGCCGGCGATCACAAGATGTGCGGACAACGGCTCGCCCAGCATCACCACTGCCAGGGCGGCACCGACGAAAGGCGCAAGCGAGAAATAGGCGCCGGTTCGCGCCGTCCCGAGATAGCGCAGGCCGAGGACGAAGAGGACGAGGCTCACGCCGTATCCCAGGAATCCGATCAGGCCAACCGCTGCCAGGGTTCCGGGCGGTGGCAGCGTCGCTCCGTGCCTCAGCGCAAGCACAAGATTGACCGCGCCGGCGACCAGTCCCTTGAGCATCGCGATCTGTACCGGATCGGACGAAGACAGTTTGCGGGTCAGGTTATTGTCGATGCCCCAGCACAGGCATGCGCCGGCGATCAGCAATCCGCTCCACTGAAACGACGTGGCATGCTGCCAGGAGAGCAGGACAGCGCCAGCCAGGATCGCGAACGCACCGAGCAGAAGCCGGCGGTCGACATTCTCCCGATACACGACCCAGGCGATGGCCATGGTCGCCAGGCCTTCCAGGTTCAGCAGCAGCGACGCTGCTGCCGCGTTGCTGCGTGCCAGGCCCAGCATCAGCAGCAGGGGGCCGAGCACACCCCCGAACAGGATCACCGCCGTGAGCCACGGCAGATCTGCGCGCCGCAGTGGCGCCTCGACGGCCGGCAGCCGAAGGGCGCTACGCGATATGTGAACGGCGGCAAGGCCGAGACCGGCACCAAGGTAAAGCAGGCCCGCCATCAACCAGGGGTCGACCGAACCAAGCAGCAGCAGCTTGGCGAAAGGTGTGCTCGCTCCGAACAGCACGGCCGAGGCGAGAGCGAGAGGGATTCCCCGTTGCATGAATCCCTCTCTTACTACGGATTGCGTAGCGGCAGCACGGGTCTCGCACGGTTGTCGGTCCACCGGCCGCAGCACCGGGACGGCCGCGTCCGAACCACGGCGCCTCGGCACCGCGTCCGCCGTTTCTCGCATGTTCAAGTCTGGTCGATACGCTCATGGGTGAATGTGTGAAAAATACTGAAGATGCGACCAGGCATTGTCCGTTGCCGCACAATGAACACGTCGACCCGGACAATATTTTCCCCCAGATCGCCTCATTGATGAATCTGTATGGGCCACACGTCTGGTCTATTCACACTGAGCAGTCGTCACGGACGGAGACATTTTCTTATTATAATGCATCGCTGTCAGCGCGGAGCGAAATCCTCTGGATCGTCGCCGACTGGTGGCCGACCATCGAATACATCTGCGCGCGCGTGAGCAGGATGCGCACCGGCCGGTTCAGCACTCCCGTCCTTCAGCCAGCGCGCCCTCACTCAACGTTGTTCGGCAAACCAGGTCGTTGTCAGCCGCATTCATTCGTCTGGGGCCAGGTTCAGGTTCCCGCGGCGCCACGCATTCGGGCTGAGCCCCACCACCGCACGAAACACCCTGCAATAATGCGCCTGATCGGCGAAACCGCAGGCAAGCGCAATTTCCGACAGTGGCGCCTTCGATAGAAGCATAAGCTGCTGTGCGCGTTCGATGCGCTGGCGTCGGATGTGTTGGCACACCGTCATGCCGAACGTCGTCTTGAAGGCATGGGAGAAGTAACTGACGCTCAAACGGGCCTGTTTTGCGCACTCCCCGACACGTATTGGGGCATCCAGCGACGCGTCGATGAATTCTCTGACCTTGCGTGCCTGCCATGGACTGAGGACGCGTCTCTCAGGCGCGGCGGCCGCGTGCTTCTCCTCTGCCACTGAATCACTCGTGTAGCCGCGCAGCATCGCGGCCGCCACCTTGATCTGCGACTTCGCCTGGGTGCGGTCGGCATCCCACATCCGAAGCGCGGCATCAAGAAATCCGGTCACCAACGCGAGTGACGAGCATTCCGCTGCTGGGGTATAGCTGGTTTGATCGTGGGAACGGCTCTGATCGTATCCGTGAATGAGCTGCGTAACACCCATGGCCGTCACCGTGCGTGATCTGATGATGTGAACTGAGGCAAGGCTCGTTGCGTGCTGCCGCGCGCACACAGCGGTGGTACGTCAGACTCGGTCTCGGCGGTGACCGCGCCTGGGGCGATCAGCCGGCCGTCAGGGTCACCCAGTCTCTTACGCAACGCGATCATCGGCGGTTGGAGGCTCTTTGGATCAACGCAGGTCGCGGGCCACGCTTCGGTGAGGAGAGAGTCCTCTACCACCCGCCGAGCCACCAACGTGATCAGGATGTCGATAGCGTGGGTGCCAATCGGAACCGGCACGCCATCCGGCAGCAGCGGCCGCGCCGTGGCGAACAACGTGCTACGATCGGACGAGATGCGCTCGCACTGCGCACCGAACGTCATATCCGGCTGCGGCAGGTCGACCTTTTGGCTGAGCGCGCGAACTGATTGCAGGGGTTCCGGGCGGTTCGCGTTGGAGGCATTGCGATGCATGGCGATACCAGGACGCTTCATCGGGCGGTGCCCTTATTGACTCCGACAATTCGCCCCGAAAGCTTGCTGCGGCCAGCGAAACCGCGCCATCCTACTTCAGTTCGCCGTAGCGCCCACCATCGTCGGGCCAACCCATACGTTCGTTTAACTGGATTTTACGGGTAGTTTATGCTGCTCTTACAATGGCTTCGTTGTGCCGAGCGCAGTTTCCAGGCAGTGGACCAGCGTGTCCCCGTCGCACGGCTTGCTCAGGAAGCAGGCCGCGCCCGCCTGCATTGCCTGCTGCTGGAGCCGCGCGTCGGGAAACGCGGTGATGAAGATGATCGGTATGGAGCTGCCTTCGGCGAGCAGGATCCGTTGCAATTCCAGGCCACCAATACCCGCCATCTGCACGTCGGAAATGAGACACGCCGTGCCGTCACGCTCTTGCGATTGCAGAAAGGCTTCGGCCGATCGGTAGCTGCGCGCGTCATAGCCCAGTGACTGCACAAAATCGATCATTCCGGTGCAGACCGATTCGTCGTCATCAATGATTGCGATGAGTGGAGCCTTCACATCAAGTCCAATCCTGCTGCCTCACGCGGCAAATGCGGGGTCGGCCGGCGACATTGGGATGATGCGAGATATCGAGGGCGCGCGAAACCTATACGACAGTTTATTCTTTGCCCGCCAGTATCACCTGCGCGCCGCTTAACGGAAGACACTGCCTGCTCAACGCGTGGATCGTGCGGAATCTAGCCCCAGAGCCGCCACCATGCGCACGAGATCGGGCAGTGACTTTGCCCCCATTTTACGCATGACATTGCCGCGGTGGATCTTCACGGTGATCTCAGAAATACCGAGCTGGTGGGCGATTTGTTTATTCAATAGCCCGTCTGTAGCACCTTTCATGACCTGTTGTTCGCGGCCCGTCAAAGCCTCATATCGCGCCCGCAGGTCCACCCGTTTCGCGTCCTCGTTTCGCCGCTTGCGATCGATGTCGATCGCTGTGCTGACCGCATCCAGCAGGTCCTGATCGCGGAACGGCTTTTCGAGGAAATCGATAGCACCGGCCTTCAGCGCCCTCACCGTCATCGGCACATCGCCATGACCGGTCAAGAAGATGATCGGGATACGGATGTCCTCGCGCACCAGTTCCGCCTGAAGCTCCAGACCGCTTTGTCCTGGCAACCGCACATCCAGCAGGATGCAGCGCGGTGTGTCCGGCAGATCCGCCCGCAGAAAGTCAGCTGCGGACCGGAACAATTCGACTCGCAAGTCGACGGATTGCAGTAGGTCACGGATTGCTTCACGGACCGATGCATCGTCGTCCACCACCAGGACCACGGGCTCCTGACCGTCCGTCTCACGCCCCGTCGATGCCCCTCTGTCCGTCACAGGTCTATCCCCACGGCCCGTTATTATGCAGCCCCGAACGAGCCGTCACTTCGACGATGGGACCGCCGATTGAAGCCCGTCAAGCGGACAAGGCGCACCAGTTGAAGACACGGTGGTGGCGGACCCCACGCAGCAGAGGACCGCGCGCGCTCCGTTGCCGTCCGACGCGGCGCTGATCACGCCGCCCTTTCGACGATCGAGCGGCAGATCCACAACCCCTTGCCCATCCCGCCCGGCGCGGTCGTTACTTATGCATCGACCAGTTCGGCGGCATACGCCGCATCAATCTCGGGCACGGAATCCGCCACTACCGGCACCATCTGGCCTTCGGTATCAGCATGGAAAGATGTCATCACGACCCGCGCACGCAGCTTTTGTCCCGCCAGACTCAGCGGGACATCTGCCGCACTCTACGCGGAGCTGAATTCGCGCAAACCTCAATTGGTGCTAGGGATAAACCTTCGGTCGTGCCCCTTTGGACGGTTCGGGCAATTTCGACAAAGTCGGTGAGTACGAGCAAGGCGTCAGCCCGGGGCTTGACCGTGGAGATCTGATAGATGGACCACCGTTCTGAGTTCGACGCCGTCGGAAACGCCGGGCGTCAGGTACTATTGAAGGACAGCGAACACGCATTCTGCCGGGAATGGCGCCTGGCCGCCGACGGCACCCGCCGTGCGGTGCTGACGGTATTGCCCGCTGCGGAGCACTTCTCACCGGCTGGTTACGCTCGCCTCGCGCACGAATACGACCTGAGGGAAGAGTTGGACAGTGCCTGGGCGGCCCGGCCGCTTGAGCTTGAGCCCAAACCCGGTGGGACCGTGTTGGTGCTTGCGGATCCTGGCGGTGAGCCGCTCATGCGCTTCCTCGGCGCGCCCCTGGAGGTGGGACGCTTCTTGCGCCTCGCGATTGGCATCGCGACGGCGCTGGCGGCGGTCCACAAACGCGGGCTCGTCCATAAGGACATCAAGCCAGCCCATATCCTGGTCAATCGCGAAAGCGGACAGGCGTGGTTCACCGGGTTCGGCATCGCCTCTCGCCTGCCCAGCCAGCGGCAAGCACCGGTGCCGCCCGAGACCATCTCGGGCACGCTCGCCTACATGGCCCCCGAACAGACTGGCCGGATGAACCGCTCGATCGACGCCCGTAGTGACCTCTACGCGCTCGGCGTCACGTTTTACGAAATGGTCACCGGTCACCTGCCATTCTCTGCCTCCAACCCGATTGAATGGGTGCACTGCCACATCGCGCGGCGGCCGGTGCCGCCCAGCGAGAGAGTGGTTAATGCGTCGCTGCCCGTCTCGAACATCATCATGAAGCTGCTCGCCAAGACGGCCGAGGAGCGCTATCAGACCGCCGCCGGTGTCGAGCGCGATTTGCGACGTTGTCTTGCCGACTGGGAAGCAAATGGTCGGATCGAGGTTTTCCCACTTGGCCAGGACGACACGCCAGACCGGCTTTGGATCCCGGAGAAATTATATGGCAGAGCATGCGAAGTCGACGCGCTGCTCGCCGCGTTCGATCGTGTCGTCCGGAACGGCACTCCGGAGCTTGTGCTGGTCTCGGGTCATGCCGGCATCGGCAAGTCCTCGGTTGTCAACGAATTGCACAGGGCGCTCGTGCCGTCGCGAGGCCTGTTCGCCTCGGGAAAGTTCGACCAGTACAAACGGGACATTCCGTATTCAACACTGGTTCAGGCTTTTCGGAGCCTCGTTCGGCCACTGCTAGGCCTGAACGAGGGCGAGCTGATGAGCTGGCGGGAGGCGCTTGTAGAGGCGCTTGGGCCGAACGCGCGACTGATCACGGACCTCATTCCCGAACTGACGCTTGTCATTGGAGAACAAGCTGCCGTCCCCGAACTTCCTCCGCAAGACGCGCAAAGGCGTTTCCAAACGGTTTTCCGGGGGTTCATCGGGGTGTTTGCACGGCCGGAGCATCCGTTGGCGCTGTTTCTCGACGATCTGCAATGGCTCGACGCGGCGACACTCGGCCTGCTCGCGGACCTGTTGTCCCAGGTGGACGTGCGGCACTTGCTGTTGATTGGCGCCTACCGGGAGAACGAGGTCGATGCCGCGCATCCGCTGAGGCGTAAGCTCGAAGCCATCAAGAACGACGCGGGCAAGATAGAGGAGATCACGCTCGCACCTCTGACCCAGGAGCACCTCGGGCAATTGATTGCGGACGCACTGCGGTGCGAGCCGCGGCACTCTGCACCGCTGGCGCAACTGGTGCACAACAGGACGGGCGGCAACCCGTTCTTCGTCATTCAGTTTCTTTACGCGCTGGCCGACGAGCGCTTGCTCGCGTTCGACCATGGCACCGCCCGTTGGACATGGGATCTCGAGCAGATTCGGGCGAAGGGTTATACCGACAATGTGGTGGAGCTCATGGTCGCCAAGCTGACGCGCCTGCCGACTGAAACGCAGAAGGCGCTGCAGCTTCTGGCTTGTCTCGGCAACACGTCTGAGCTCACGATGTTGTCCATCGCTCTTGAGAGGGCGGCGGCGCAGGTGGAGGCAGCGCTGTGGGAGGCCCTTCGTCAGGACCTGGTGGTGCGTCGGGACGGGTCATATCGGTTTGTCCACGACAGGGTGCAGGAGGCCGCCTATTCGCTCATCCCGGACGCTTCTCGGGAAGCCGACCACCTGCGGATCGGCCGGTTGCTCGCCGCGCGGACGCCGCCAGCGCAGCGAAGGGAAGCAATCTTCGATATCGTGAATCAGCTCAACCGTGGCGCAAACCTTATCACCTCGCCCGGGGAACGTGAGCAGCTCGCAGCATTCAACCTGATTGCCGGCAAGCGCGCGAAGTCCTCTACCGCCTACACTTCTGCGCTCACCTACCTCATCGCCGGCGCGGAGCTGTTGCCGGAAGACGCGTGGGAGCGCCGGCACGATCTCATCTTTGCGTTGGAGCTGGACCGGGCCCAATGCGAATTTCTCAGCGGCGAGCTGGTGGCGGCGGACCGACGCCTCAGCGCGCTTTCGAACCGCGCTGCAGACGCGGGCGAGCTGGCAACTGTCGTGTGCTTGCGTATGGACCTGTATACCGTCCTTGGACAGTATGGCCACGCAGTTGCTGTCTGTCTCGAGTACCTGCATCGTCTGGGAATCAATTGGTCGCCGAATCCGACGACGGAGTGCGCGCGCCGTGCGTACGAGCGAGTCTGGTCAATGCTGGGAGATCGCACGATTGAGGACCTCATCAACCTACCGGTGATGACCGATCCGGTGTCCCTCGCGACGCTGGATGTTCTTACGAATGTCCTATCCCCGGCGATGTCCGCCAGTGAGAATCTCGTTTGCCTGGCGGTCTGCGAGGCGGTTAGCCTCAGCCTTGAGCGAGGCAATAGCGACGGTTCGTGTGTCCCCTACGTGATGCTTGGTATGATAACTGGCCTTCGCTTTGGCGACTACGCGGCCGGATATCGATTCGGGCAACTTGCCTACAATTTGGTTGAGCGCCAGGATTTAAGCCGATTTCAGGCGCGGACATATGTTTCATTGGCACATAACATCGTGCCATGGACAGTGTACATCCGGACGGCTCGTGATCTGCTCCAGCGAGGTTTTGATGCAGCGAATGCCATCGGAGACGTCATGTTTGCCGCGTACAGCCGCATGCACCTCAACGCGAACCTCCTCGCAGCGGGCGAGGCGCTCGAGATGGTGCAGCGTGAAGCTGAGCAGGGCCTTGAATTCGCACGCGCAACCCAGTTCGATCTCGTCATCGATGTCATCAATTCACAGCTGAGGTTGATCCGAACCCTTCGTGGGCTGTCGCCAGAATTCGGCAGCCTTAACGACGATGGGTTCGACGAAACACAGTTTGAACACCATCTGGCGAGCGACACGAGGCTGGCTCTCAGGGGGTGCAAGTACTGGATTTTAGCTTTGCAGGCGCGGTACCTAGTCGGAGATTATGATGCCGCGCTTGCGGCATTGTCGAGCGCAGAGTCGCTGCTCTGGCTGTGTCCGTCATACTTTGAAACGGCAGAGTTCCACTTCTATGGTGCACTCTCCCACGCGGCATCCTGG
>JASHQG010000476.1 GCA_030037665.1 Acetobacteraceae bacterium | reverse complement strand
CCGACGAAAGACAGCAACGGGCTGCCGACACCCTGGACAACGATCAAGCTGACGCCAACCACGACAGCACCGGACAATGCCACGGAACGGGGTGTTTGCTACTACGCAACTGTCCCCAGCGACGACAGCCCTACCTGCAAGGTAGCCGACTGACGGTAGCGGCGGGGTGATACGCAGCGGCTGGCAAGGCTGGCGTTCCTTGCTCGACCGGCTTCGTGGTTCGCAATACGCGCCGGTCGGTCGCCGTCCCCGAGCCGGGTTCAAATACGGTTCCGGTCCGTCTGGCCGCGTAGCGGGTCCGGAACCGGGGTTCATCCAGTTCGTCGCAATTCGCCGCTGATAACTCGGGATCGTCTACAATGCGACCCGCGCCCCGTTCGTCACCTCCATGTCGTGCAACCCGCGCCGAGATTTAAGCCGCGGAGCTTCCCGACTCCGTCGCATCGGCTTTCCTCATCCGGGACATCGCCCACCTCAGCCGTGGCGTGCAGCAGATGATACCAGCACCGACTTCAGGCCAGCCGGGTTCCGGCTTCCATATCAGCCGTCGAATTACTCCGACCTGCGCCGCTGGTTTGGCCCGATGCTGCGGAGTGCGCGAATGCCGCTAACAACCACGTTTGCAACCAGGTGACCGACCAAAGAGTGATGGCGGGCATCACCCGCTTCATCGGGCGTTGGTTGAATGTGGCAAGTCAACGCAAAGTGAGTGCCATTTCCAACGCGCATGGTCAGTGAGTGAGTTGTGACATTGCCGACGCTGTTCACCTGCGTGGCTCTTAAAGCGTTTGCCAGTGAGATCCGGAACGCCGCTTCGTAAAGGCGAGCGAGACAGCCCGGGTGAGTGAAGTCATACCGCCTCGGGCGACCACTCGCAGAGCCATCGACGTCTCCGCGGGTCACAGCCTGGCGTGCCGTCTGGAGCCGGATACGCGCCTCCCCGCAAGCGGCGCTGCGCAACCCGTATGGCGGCCGCACGCATAGGATCGTACCGTACTGCAACCAAAATGGCTACGGGTTGCAGATCATGTCCTGCTGGCTGGCGTCGCCCTTCGGCCCGGTCGAGCAGAGATCGTACTCATGGCCCGGGCGTTCGGATGGCCTGCGGTAAACGTAAGGTCGGCTCCAGGGATCGAGCGGAATCTTATCGCCTTTGACGTACGGGCCATTCCAGTTCGTCGCCGCCGCGGGCTTCTCCACCAGTGCTGTCAGACCCTGCTCAGAGGTCGGGTATGAGCCCATGTCGAGATTATACAGGTCAAGCACAGTCGACAGTCGTTCGATGGACTGCTTCGCGACCGAGACGCGCGCACCACCGAGTTGCCGCAACGCCGCCGGTGCAACCACCCCGATCAACATGCCGATGATGGTGATGACAACGAGGATCTCAAGAATGGTGAAACCCGCATCGCCGCGTTCGCGACGCGACCGGTCTGGTGGTTTCAACCGATCTCCAATGGCCCGTAACGCCCACAGAACCAGACCTGTCCGGATTGCCATCAAAGCCAACCTCGGTGTAAAATCTTGCGAATTTGTGGCCCCGCAACCACCCCCAAGCGCATGGCTGCCTCGTATCTTGCGTGTTTAGCACTGGTTTCTGGCTTTTACCACTTGCCGCCGCGCGTTCTGCCGTCGATCGCGGTGGTCGAGGCTGGACACGTGGGTCTCGTTCAGCGGAATGCGGACGGTTCGGCCGACCTCGGCCTTATGCAGATCAACACACGATGGATCGAGCCGCTGGCGCGCAACACCGGTTTGCCGGCATCGGTCGTTCGAGGGCGCCTCATTCGGGAACCGTGCTTCAACATCGCGACGGCGGGCGCTATCCTGCGCATTTATCTGCAGGATGAAGACGGCAACCTGCTGCGTGCGGTTGGCGACTATCATTCACACACGCCATTGCTGAACCAATCCTACCAGGCCAGAGTGGTGAGCGCGGCGCGGCGGCTCTACGGCATGGCTCGCTAGCGCAGTTCAGCTCCAGCGATAGAACAGCACCGGCATCCTCGGCTGGCCGGTCAGGCGGACGACCGCCCTTCTGATCACACGGGCGGACTGCGGCCCGTCCACCTCAGCGGTGATTGTGAAAGCATGCCCCAGGGTGACGCCGGGGTTCGGATCGGGGGGCAGCAGGCCGGTGCGGATTTCCTCCAGATGCCGCCACGCCACCTCCGCGTTCGGGTCGATCGGCCGATACACGTTCAGCACTGCCAAAGTCGAAAATTCCGGGTCGATTCTCGGCGTTTGTGAATAGACAGTGACCAACGGCACAAGCCGCATGTACAGTCCCGGTGTCATCCCCGGTATCGACTGCAATTCTTCAACTGACTGCAGCAGCGCGCCGTGTCCCGACCGGCCGGTCTTCGCGGCATCGGAGTTAGTGCCGCGCCACGCGTCGATCCGGGTCGCGAGCGCCGCTGCCGGGCCGTTATCGAGGCCGGCGCTGATCAACAGCTGCGTGAGAACCTTGATACTGGCCATGTTCAAGTCAATTTTCCCGGCCTCGTCCCGGACGCTGATGCGGACCGTCCTGCCCGCAAAGGGAACTGTGAAGCGACTGCCATCGACCGGCGGCTGCGTCGCGCGCGGTCCGAGCATCGACAGAATTGTTATGTTGATCGCCGCATCGGCGACCGCATTCAGTTGCGCGACATCCTCGCGGCCGCGCCCAACTCTGGCATCAGCACGGACGATCTGCATGACACTCAGGACGATCACCGCGAATATCGCCGAAGCCCACAGCGCCGCAACAATGGCGATTCCACGCTCCGACCTCACGGCGCGCAAGCCAGTCACCTCTGGTGCGCGAGGATGGGCATCGTCCGCCGCAGCTTCTCGCGAAGCTCCTCGGTGGCTTCATCCCCCTCTTCGCGGTTGCGGATAACATGCGGCGTAATCAGCACCAGCACTTCGGTGCGGGTGTGGATGTCCGTTGTTGCTCGAAACAGAAAGCCCACCCACGGCAGGTTCTTCAACAGCGGTATGCCCTCGTTCAGATGATTGGTGTTGTCGCTGATGAGGCCTGCGAGACCTATGGTCTGTCCGTCATTGACCACCAGCGAACTGGTCACCCGCCTCTGCTGGATGGTGGGCGAGGATATATTGGAGGTTGACGTTGGCTGCGCCAAACTCACCTCCTCGTTGATATCCAGGAGCACGAGACCGCTGGCATTCACCCGGGGCGTGATATTCAGAATCACGCCGGTGTCCTTGTAGGCAATCGAGTTCACAATCTGTGGGCTGGAGGTCACGGTACTCGTTGCGCTCTGCGTCTCAATCGGCACCTGGTCACCAACCTGCAGATGCGCCGTCCCGTTGTTGCGAACAAGCAGGTCAGGCGACGATAGCACGTGCACGGTTGATACCGAGGAGAGGGCCTGCAGGATGGCATTCTTGCTGCCGGATCCGTAGGCAATGTTGAGGCCTTGCAGGAAGTTCAGCCCTGGGAAACCAGGAAAGAAGCCGCCGGCGTTGGGGGTGGTTGCGCCGGCCCCCCCTGGCGTGGGGGTCCCTGGCGCGGTCCCTGGCGCAGAGATTGCGTGGAAACGGCCCGAGTTGAAGAAATACGACAATCCGAAGTCGAGCTCGCCGCTAAGCGTGACTTCCGCGACGGTGGCATCGACCAGTACCTGAAGTGGCGTGACGTCAAGCTGCGCGAGTGCCGCCTCGATCGGCGCGTACTCCTGCGGTGTTGCTGTGATGATTAGTGCGTTGTTGTTCGGGTCGGCCGTCACCCGTACGTTGGGAACCGCTGGATTGGCTCCGCCCGCAAGCACCGCCGCGGCGGTGACGCTGGCCAGCGGGTTGCTTCCGGGTGGTGTCGCCACAGGTTCCGCGGTGCTCGCTGACGGATTGTCCGACGCCGAGCTCTGCGCGAACTGGGAGCCGGTTAGAGATGCTGCGGGTGTGGCCGCTGATGGCGCTTCGGGTCCTCCCGCCCCACCGGCGCCTCCCGGACCCGTCTCAATGCCGAGGGCCTGGCGCAGGACGCGGGCCAGATCGACGGCACGCCCGTTCTGTACTCGGTAGATGAACAGCCGCTGCTCGGTGCCGCCCACGCCCTGATCAAACCGCTCGACCCAGCCCCGAACCTGCTGCAGATAGGCTGGTTGCATCGAGGTGACGAGGATCGCATTCATCCGATCGATCGGCATCACCTTGACCATGTCGGCCATTGTCCGCCCAGAGGCTTTGAGCAGGTTTGTCACGTCATTGGCGACGTCGAGAGCGCGGCCGTTCTGCAGCGGCAGAAGGGCAAATGACAGGCCGCGCAGTACATCAACGTCAAAAGCTGCGATGTTGTTGACGATGCCGGCCACGTCGCCGGCCGGGCCGGAGACGATCAGGATGTTCCGGTCCGAATCAGGCTTCACGGTGGAGCCGGGTGGTATCAGCGGCTCCAGGGCCCGCGCAAGTTCGTCTGCCGTCACATACTGCAGGGGCACCACTTGTGTAACGAACCCCGATGTACCGCCCAGAGGGGCCTGCCGGGCAGCATTGGCAATCGGCACCGCCTGATACAGGCCGTTTCGGGCGACCAGGGCAACGTTGTTCAGCTGTAGCGTCGTGCTCAGCACGTCGATGACCGCTGATCGCGGGATCGGCTTGCCGGTCTGCAGCGTCATTGTCCCCTGAATGGCGGGATCGATCGTGTAGGGTACCCTCAGAAGGTCCCCAAGTACGGCCTTCAGCACGTCACGGATGTCGACACTCGTGAAATCCAGACTGACATCGCTGCCGGCGGCGACGACCGGAGGTGAACCGGGCGAGCCGCTCAGGTTCACGAGGCGACCGGTTCCCATGACGATTTCGGGCGGACCCGCCGCCCGGCTGCCGAGCGCGCCACTTGTCAATGGGATCGGTGATCCGGCGGCGCCGCCGGCGAAATCCGTCGGCGCTGCCAGTCGGTTCCCGAAGGTTGCGGGCGCGGCGCCCGCTTCGGGTGGCGGAACGTGCGAAGTCTGAGCGCATGCCGCGAGCAGACCGGCCACCAGGACGGCTGACAGCGGGGCTGCGGGACCTTGCCGGCAAGTTGCGCGGCGCGGCACGGCGTGCCTGGCCGGCAGCGAACCAATCACCGCTTGATCTCGGATGGCTTGGCGACGTTCATGTCATAGACAGCGTTTCCGGCTCCGAAATGCAGACGGTCGCGGGTGATTTCTTTCAACATCCAGCCGTCGAGCTCCTGCCCTACCCCTAGAAAGATCGTCTTTTTGGCACCCCGAGGCTTGATGAGGGCGCTGCGAGTATCGCCACTCACGATTACTCCAACGAGCGCGTAGTTGGTCAAGGGTGTGGGTGTTGTAGACTTCGCTGGCGGTGCCGCTGGTGGCGGCGGTGGCCTCCAGGGCGCACGCGACGGATAAAACAGCGGGTGTTCGGCGATGGCCGAATAGGACACAGGCCCCGCAGCAATCGCGTTTCTGGCTGCTTCGTTGGCCTGTGCAGGCTTGGCCGTTGCAGTTGGTTGCACCGGCACACGGAGATCCATCGCCGGAGCCGTCCAGACGACAAACAGCGCATACGCCGCAGCCACAACAAGTACCAGCCGCCAGGCCAGGGCCACGACCGCCCGCGAAAGTCCCAGCCGGGGAATCACTGCTGCGCCTTCCTCAAATATCCGATCACTTCCATATCGAGGCCGAGCTGCGGTGGCTTGTCCGGAGGGAACGTTGCAGGCGCGACAATTGTCATGCTGTCAACGAACATCACCGGCTTGGCTTTCTCGATGACGGCCAGGGTGCGCTGTACCGTATCGAGCGTGCCTTCGACGGTGAAGCGAATCCTCACCGTCTGGAGATTCTGCTCATCCGCTCCCCGCAGCTGCGATGTGCTCTTCACCACGCCCTTGCTTGCGCTGACAGCCTCGCGCAGCCGGTTTTGCATTTCGGCGGCGAGCGCAGCTTCACTGGTTCCTATCCAGATCCCGCCGGCCGCTTCCAGACGTTGCTGGGCCGCCGCCTCGCTGCGCTTCAGCTCCGGGATGCGGGCGATCGCCGCCTTCAGGCGCGTCAGACGGTCGGACAGATCGGTTATCTCGCGCTGCCGGTCGGCCACCAAATTGATCAACGGCTGCACCGCGGCTACCCATATCATCAAAGGCAGGGCGACCAGAATTGCCAACGCCAAGGCGCGTCTCAGCGCCGGCAACAACGGGCCGCTCACGGCCTGGTCTCCACCCGGATATCGAACGAGACATCGAATCTCTCGCTCATGCCGTCAGGCGTCATGGTGATCGGCGAGCGAAATTTTGGATCGTGGAAGATGCGGTGGTCTTCGATGCGCGAGATGAGGTCGGCCACCCTGGGCGCGTAGCCGATCATTTCGATAGTTTGGCCACGAAGGGAGAGCTGGCTCACCCACATCGTGTCGGGCACCAGCGTGGTCAATTCAGTCAACAACAGCAGCGGATCCAGCTCGGCTTGCCGACGCTTCAACAGTGCGACAGCGCTGTCCACCTCGGCAATGCGATTGACCAGATCACGTGTGGCAACCGAGGCCTTCGTCGCCACCGCTACGTCATGCCGCAGCTGCTCTCGAACGATATCCAGCCGATAGACATAACTGCCATACGCTACCAGACAGAGCACGATGGCGGCTGTCTCCAGGCCCCGTCGCAGCCTTCGCTGGGTCGCGGTCGCAGCTTCATCCCGACCCGGCCGCCAGAGTGTCAGTGCACTGTCACTGCCCGTACTTGGTGTTATGACCGAACGTGGTACGAGACCGACCGACCGGGCCATGTTCAAGGCACGGTCGATGGTGGCACGCGTTGCGACGACAAGCCGGACACTTAAGGTCCTGGCAGCCGTCGAGCGGCCGACGATTTGATATTCGAACTCAACCTGATCGGCTGGCAGCGGCACGAGACGCTCGAGCTGGTTCTCGAGGATGGGTCGCAGTGAACGTTCCGCACTGAGCGGCAGGGTTACCCTGCACTCCAATACGGCGGACTGATCCAGCCGGATGATGGCCTCACCGGACCCGCGTCGGTGCCTTGCGGCCTGGACGCGTCTGCGATCGTCCTCCGGATCGACACCGGCCAGCGGAATCCGGGTTGGGTGTATGGCATTCCGGCCTGCCAGGACCAGCACGGTCTCGCCGGCCGAGACCTCCAGGACCGTCGGTGCTTTTTCTCGATCTGGCCTGAACCGCTGCGGAACCAGCGCGGCAAGCTCCGAAAGCCACCACGAAACGGCCCAACCGACCGCCTCGGATACAGCAATTCGCAATCGGTCAAGCGCTCCCATGGCTATCGGGTCCGCTGGCAATCGCTGGCGAGCGACTTGTAGATGCAGGCGGCATTGGCGGTGATCCGCGTCCCGACGATCAGCTCGGGCCAGATCGGCAGCTTCGGATCGTCACGTGCAATGACGATCCGGATGAGGTCGGGCAGGCGGGTATGGTTGGTCCAGCTGTTCTGCCACGCGGGAGGGCCACCCGGAGTCTGCGAGCCAAAGTAGCTGAATTCCATCTGCGAGATGTGACCGAGTAGTGGAATTGGGCCACCGGGGACCGGCGGTGCTACCGGCGTCAGGCTCACGAACAGCGTTCGTGACGTACCCTGCTGGCCAACATAGAATCGCTGACGGACCCATGGCCCATCATCCTGCGTTCCCGGCCGCGGCGCGACCAACGAAAGACCGTTTGGCTCACCCGTAAAGTCTATCGTCCTGTTACGCGGATCGTCCGAGACAAAGGCAGGCACTGCATGGACAATCGTCCGCCGCAGCAAAGCCTGCACCAGCGGCACCGTGTCGCCGTCGGTCGTCTGGCGCTCCGCGGTGGTCCACGCCCGTCCGCCCAGGCGGGTGCCACTCGCGATCAACGCCCCGAGCATCGCCAGCAAAGTGATGCCGATGAGGACTTCTATGAGCGTAAACCCGGATTCTCGCGTGGCTCGTCGCATCATTGCGGGGGGGTGCGGTACGCGAGACGTACGGTTGACAGCTGAACCTGGCGGTCGTTGCCACGGTCGTTCCAGCGGACCGTGACACGCACGATGTAACCAACGAGGGAACTGTTAGGCGTCGCCGGGGCGGCATATGGGGCTGTCTGGATCAGCCAGGAAAATCGGCCTGCTGCCTTGCCGCTCAAGTCGTCCTGGCCGAGCGCGAGGTCATAGCCCACGCGGTCGAGAGTCGACTGTGCCAGCAGCATGGCCGCAGCTGAATTATAGTCTCTGGCAAGGCGATCCAAAGATCCCGACAAACTACGGAAGCCGTAGGCGAAGACCAACCCGGCGATGGCGAGCGCGATGACGACTTCGATCAGCAGGAACCCGGCGGTATCCTTCCCGCGATTGTGTTCAGCCATCCTGATGCACCCGGCCGGTGAGCCAATCGACCAGGATCGCCATGGAACTATCGCCGTGCTCCAGAACAATCCGCGCCGCGGTCGCTGTTCCGTCACCACTGAAACGGATGCGCACGATCCCCCCGGGTTGCAGCAAGGCAGCGGGCGTGACCGTGACCTTGTCAATGATTGCCGGCAGCCGATGAAAGCCTTGTTCCGACGGGGTTGAATATCGAAGCCTGGACCTATCCAGCACCAGCTCTGCCACGGTGCCGCGACGAAGAGCCTGGTTGCGCGTCTCCCGCAGACGCACCACCAGATCGTCCGACGCCGCGCGCAACTTGCTGCCATTCAGCCCCGCGAGAATCGAAGGGACGACCGTCATCGCCATCGCCAGGATGGCCAGCACGATCATCATCTCGAAAAGCGTGAACCCCCGGTCACGATCGTTGGTCGCCACGGTGTCAGCCCACCAGCTGGTTGATGCCGACCATCGCTGACATCACCGCTGCCACGATCAGTGCGACCACGACGCCCATGACGATGGTGATCCCGGGCACCAGCAGGGAAAGCAGGCGCTCCAGCCCGCGCTCGACCTCCTGATCATAGAGATTGGCGACCTCCTGCAACATGTCCTGCAGACGGCCGGTTTCGTCGCCGATCTGCACGAGTTGGATCGCCAGGTTCGGGAAGCAGCCGGTCTGTTCCAGTGATTTTGCCAGGCCCTCGCCCTCCTTGAAACGGGCAGCAAGGATCTCGATCGCATCGGTGAACACACGATTGCTGACAGTAGCCCCCGCAAGAGCCAATGCACGGGCTGCCGGCACGCCGTTCGTCAGTAATACGCCCAGGCTGCGACTGAACCGGCCGACCTCGAACCGCGTCACGAGACCGCCGAGAATTGGCAGGCGCAGGACGATCCTGTCGCGGAGTGCAAGGGCGCTGGATACCTGCATCAGTCGCTGCAGGGTGATCGCCACGATTGCAAGCCCCAGCACCAACATCCACCAGTACTCGCGCAACATCCTGCTCGTGGCCATGACCATCCGCGTGGCGGCCGGGAGCTTCGCTCCGGCATCCTGAAACATCGACTCGAATTGCGGGAGCACAAAGGTCAGAACCAGGATGATGGAGCCAACGGCAACGATCAGGAGGACAGCAGGATAAATAAGTGCCGAAATGACCTTCTGGCGGATCGCGTCTGAACGGACCAGGAACTCCGCGACACGCGCCAGCACCGGGCGAAGGGCTCCCCCTTCCTCTCCGGCCCGGACCATGGCGACGCAGATACCCGGAAACGCCGATTCTTCCGCAGCCATCGCTTCCGCGAGGCTGGCACCGTCGCGCACCCGCTCCAACAGGCGATGCACAATGCGTCTTGTCCGCTTGTCCTCCATCAGCGTGGTCAGGATCGCCAGCGCCCGGTCGAGGGGCAGGCTCGCATTCAGCAGCCTGGTCAATTGCTGCACGAACATCGCGAGATCGCCCTGCGGAAAGCTGTTCGGGCGGCCAAAGGAAAAACCGAACCGCAGGGACGGTGCCTGACGTTTCTCCGCCGCCTCGATCGGCAACAACGCCTGCTCGTTGAGCAGTGCGATGACGCTCTTAACATCCGGGCCATCGATCTCGCCGTCGACGACATCGCCCGCTGCAGACAGAGCGCGATAGGTGAAGCGCGTCACGGGTCACATATCCCGCGTGACACGGAAGACCTCCTCGATCGTGGTAATTCCCGCCAGCGCCTTGCGCATGCCATGGCCGTACATCGTCTGCATGCCGCCACGGATGGCCTCGGATTGCACCTCACGCGCCTCTGCCCGGCGCAGCACGAGCGTGCGGATGCTGTCGTTCATCACCATCAGCTCAAGGATCATGGTACGTCCCGCAAAGCCCAGTCCGTTGCAGGCGAGGCATCCCTTGGGGCGATACAGAGACACTGGACCATCTCGGTCAGCCGCGCCGAGGTCAAGCGTTGCAACGAGTTCGGGTGCAGGTTCGTACGGCTCGCGGCAGCGCTCACACAAGCGTCGCACCAGGCGTTGACCGATCACAGCGTTGACGGTTGAATTCAGCAGGTAGTTTTCGATACCCATGTCCAGCAACCGGGTCATCGCGCTGGCGGCATCGTTGGTATGCACGGTGGAAAGCACAAGGTGGCCGGTCAGCGCTGCCTGCACGGCGATCTGTGCGGTCTCCAGATTGCGGATCTCGCCGATCATCATGATATCGGGGTCCTGACGCAGAAAGCTTTGCAGCGCAGTGGCAAAGGTGAGGCCGATATCGGCATTCATCTGAACCTGGTTGATGCCGGCAAGCACATACTCCACCGGATCCTCCGCCGTCAGGATCTTGCGGTCCGGCGAATTCAACTGCGTCAGTGCCGCGTACAAGGTCGTGGTCTTGCCGCTGCCGGTCGGACCAGTGACCAGGACGATACCGTGCGGACGCATCAGGCAGTCCATGAACTGCGGCAGCTGCGTGTCGTCGAACCCGAGCGCGGCGAAATCGAGCGACAAGGAGCTGCGATCCAGAATGCGCAGCACCACGCTCTCGCCATGGATGGCCGGCGTGGTGGAGACCCGGAAATCGATCTCCTTGCCGCGCACCGCCAATCGGATCCGGCCGTCCTGGGGCAACCGCCGTTCGGCAATTTTCAGCTTTGCCATAATCTTGATGCGCGAGATAATCGCGCTGCGCAGCCGGGCGGGCGGCGTCTCCATTTCTCGCAACATGCCGTCGATGCGGTAGCGGACCCGCAGGTCCGTTTCGGTCGACTCCAGATGGATGTCGGAGGCGACCATCTCGACAGCGCGCGTGATCAGCGTGTTGACCAGGCGTATGACGGGCGCCTCGCTCGCCAGGTCCTTGAGGCGCTCGAGGTCCGACGCCCGTTCGGTATCATCCCGTTCGCCAGCCGCCTCGTAGATCTGATCGATGGTTGAACGGCCTCCGCCGTACAACCTCTCGTGCGCCGCGTCGATATCGGCCGGAAGTGCCGCACGGCGCGCAACCGACTTGCCGATGGCGAATTCCACGGCCCGTGCCGTGGCATCATCCAGTGGGTCAGCCATGGCGGTGACCACGGCAGAATCCGTCTCGGCAATGGGAATCACACGGGCGCGCTTCAGGAAGGCTGCGCGGAGGCGCTCAGCGGCGATTGGTTCGGGCGGAAAGTCAGCCGGTGTCAAAACCGGTGAACCGAGCAGCTGGCTGTATGCCTGGGCAAGATCGCGGTCAGAGATCAGGCCGAGCTTTGCCGCGATAAGGTCGATCCGCTCGCCGCTCTCCCGCTGCAGGCGTCCGACACGCTCCAGGGCCGCGTCCGACAGGAGGCCCCTGGACGCCAGTACTGACTGAATGTCGGTCACGCCGTCCAGACGCCCATCACTCGTCATGCCGGTTTGATAGCATCCCGCAGAATGCTTGGCCAGACTTTGCTGTTTGTGGACGGGCGTCTCCGCCACTGCAATCTGAGTGTCCGCTGCCGTGGCAAATCCGCTTAGCCAGCAGATCGGACGCGCGGGAAAGTGCCCGGGTCATCTGTTGCGTTCGCCGCTTATTGGATCCGTTATTTTTGATCAGACACTAATGTTCGTTCGTGATAAAAATCGGATTACCAAGCGGGTCTGATCTCACCAACAAACAAGGAAACGGCTTCGTCGCATGTCAACAGTCACCCCGGCTGCTCAGTCGTTCAGCTCTGCTACCTTGGTTGGCCGCATCACATGCGTGCTGATCGGCGTTGGCCTCTGCTTCGCGGCCACCATAGCCCCTGTCATGGGTGCTGAGTTCTCCCCTGAACAACGTGCCGAGATCATTCAGATCGTGCGCGAGGCGTTGAAGACTGATCCTACCATTCTGCGCGATGCCGTAGTGGCATACCAGGCTGATCAGGCAAGCCGTGAGGCCGAAACAGCTCGCGCGCTGATCGCGACCCACCACGACGCGATTTATAATAAATCCGATGCGGCGGTCGGCAGCGACAAGCCGGATGTCACGATCGTGGAATTTTTCGATCCACGCTGTCCCTATTGTCGCGGCCTGGAATCAGCGATGGCGAGTTTGCTGAGACAAGATTCCCATATTCGGCTGGTCTACAAGGACCTACCGATCCTTGGCCCGCCGAGTGTATTGGGTTCGCGCGCACTGCTCGCGGCGCAGCGACAGGGTGGTTATGTCGCGCTGCGCGACAAGATCATGGCGGATCCGCCCAACTTTACCGATGCCTCCATCCGCACGGATGCCGAAAAGCTGGGCCTCGACTGGGCGAAGATGCAGAGAGATATGGAGGATCCCGCGATTCAGCAGCGGATCGATAGCAATATACGGCTGGCAAAGCTCCTGGGAATTGAGGGGACGCCCGCTTTCGTCATCGGCGACCGGCTTGTTGTCGGATCGGACGTAAGGGAAGTAGAGAATGCGGTCGCCGCCATACGAGCGGACCACGGATAACGAATGCGGCGACAGTTTCGTCGGATCCGCTGTCTTCCTGGGCGGGGCAGCGCTGGCCATCGCGGCGATGGCCGTTTTCTCGGATCCGGAGCCAAAGCACGTCCTCTTGGGCTGTATTCTCGGATGGACCCTGCTCGCACTCGGCTGGATCGACTGGCACACCCTGCGGTTGCCCGATGCGCTGACATTACCCCTGTTATTGGCCGGTCTCGGTGCTGCGTGGCTGGATTCTCTTAGCGCCCTCTTTGCTGGCGTGGTCGGGGCACTCGCGGGCTACGCAGCGCTGGCCGCCGTGAGCGTCTGGTATCGTGCGATGCGAGGCCGGGAAGGTTTGGGCCGCGGAGACGCAAAGCTGCTCGCCGCCGGCGGCGCATGGTTGGGCTGGTCGCCGCTCCCTTGGGTGCTTCTCGGCGCAGCGTTAGCGGGGCTCTTGCTTGCGCTGTTGCGACGAGCGCGGGGGACGCAGCTCACCGGCACGACGGCATTGCCATTTGGCCCTCCGCTCGCCCTGGCGATCTGGACGATCTGGCTGTTTGGAACGTCAGGACACTAGGTCGCGCGTCTTGCCTGCATGGCACGATCGCGGCAAAGTTGCGATGCCGGCAGGTTAGGTGGTCATCATGCGTTTCGCGTGGGTTGCGGCATCACTGATTGCGCTGGCCGGGTGTGCTAGCACCCAGCGTGCCTACCTGGCTAATGGTCAGCCAGTGGTGCGGATAAACTGCGGCTTTGCACTGAATGGCATGGTCAGTTGCTTCCAGACCGCCGGCAACATCTGCGGCCCCTATGGCTTTCTGATCTATGACTGGAACGGAAACCGATGGCCGATACCCTATCCCGATCCCGACACGCTATGGGATGAGCAGAACATCGCATCGAACGAGTTGCTGGTCGCATGCCGGCCACGGCCGACGTGATGGAGTGCGGGAATCCGGACACCGACAGTGCACCAAACAGCCGATCGCAACCGTTGCGGATCGTCAACCCCCAGAGGCTACAGGGAGTCCTTAGATGGGAACGTCGGTAGCAAGCACCAGATTGCTCATGATATTCCGGGGCTTGATCGTCCTGCAGCTGGCAATTTTGGTGATCCTGACACCGTTATATGGTGTATATCTGGATAGAGAGGCAGGTGGCGCGACGGAGATAGCTGGTTCGGGAACCGAGCCTGCTCTCTTGCTGCATTTATCCTACGAGATCGTAGCTTTGATACTATACCTGATAGCCTATGTGGGGCTGTTCTTTCTGAGGTCGTGGGCTCGGATCATGTTACTGATCGCAGTAGTGGTGGGTTGGTTGGAACCCTTTGTAACTCCGGACATCTACAGCTACAACAGTATTGAAGAGGTGATCAGCACCATTTCGGACAACATCGACGGCGCCTTGATCGCACTGGTATTTGCATCGAGCGTGAGCGCGGCCTTTGTTCGAGAGACGTGGTCGCCATCCGCGGCATCAGCGCGACCAGGCGGACAGGGATCGCCGCGGCATCCAGCGTGACGCGTCCGGCGCACCGGAAGCG
This sequence comes from Acetobacteraceae bacterium, assembly GCA_030037665.1. GTDB lineage: Bacteria > Pseudomonadota > Alphaproteobacteria > Acetobacterales > Acetobacteraceae > JASHVB01. Next base: position 564 of record JASHQG010000476.1, on the reverse strand, counting down.
CCCAACCCCGATAACCGCGGACAATGCGGCACTGACACGTGCGCTGGATGGCAGCAGCGTGTGGTCGATCCCGGCGACCACGACCGCACCCGGCTCCACGCTGGCCGATCTGACAGTGCAGGACAGCCTCATCAGCTTCACGCCGCCCCCATCGCCGAACGCGGCGTTTCAGCAGCTTGTCGTACATGACTACAGCGGTACGGATGCAACGATCGTGCTCAACGCCGATCTCGGCGGTCAAGCCACGGGTGCCGATCGCCTCGTGATCGATGGCGGCGCGGCGCGCGACTCGACCGGCCTCCTCGTCCATGTCGTGGGCGGGGCCGGGCTGACGACCGGCGACGGCATCATGCTGGTCGGGACGGCGGATGGCGGAGAGACCGCGCCGGATGCCTTCTTCCTCGCCGGCCGCGTGGCGAGCGGCGCTTACGACTACCACCTCGCGGAGGGCGGCAGCGCAGGCGCAGAGGATTGGTTCCTGCGCTCCTCGCTGCCGAATGATCCTGCCTTGCCCGACTTGCGGGCCGAGGTGCCGCTTGATATGGCCTTGCCGGCGCTGGCCGG
>JASHQG010000475.1 GCA_030037665.1 Acetobacteraceae bacterium | reverse complement strand
CCGAGCAACGCTAGCCCCCTTCGTATTACCGCGGCTGCTGGCACGAAGTTAGCCGGGGCTTCTTCTGCGGGTACCGTCATCATCGTCCCCGCCGAAAGGGCTTTACAATCCGAAGACCTTCTTCACCCACGCGGCATTGCTGGATCAGGCTTGCGCCCATTGTCCAATATTCCCCACTGCTGCCTCCCGTAGGAGTCTGGGCCGTGTCTCAGTCCCAGTGTGGCTGATCATCCTCTCAGACCAGCTACCGATCGGAGCCTTGGTAGGCCGTTACCCCACCAACAAGCTAATCGGACGCAGGCTCCTCCCAAGGCGACTTGCGCCTTTGGCCCTCAGGCATCATGCGGTATTAGCCGTAGTTTCCCACGGTTGTCCCCCACCTCAGGATAGATACCTACGCGTTACTCACCCGTCCGCCACTGACAGAGTTGCCCCTGCCCGTGCGACTTGCATGTATTAAGCATGCCGCCAGCGTTCGCTCTGAGCCAGGATCAAACTCTCAGGTTCATCTCCGTTCCGGCATTGCTGCCGAAACATCAACGAACAGACCCGTACTCATTGGCCCCGCCTGCTCACCATGAAGCAGACGGCGCCTTCAAAGCGTTCTGTAACGCATCAAAAAGATACATCGCAGCGCACTTCGCAGGCGTGCGAACCAACGAGTCCAGGTTCCGAGAAACCACAGACCGTTCATTCGACCAGCCAACCAGGTGCTCGCTCGCGCGCGCACCCCAGAGGGCGCCGCCAACGTATCCCTTCCTAGCCTATTCACCAGTCAAAGAGCGAAGGCAGAGACGCCTAATGCCCCGCATCTCGACGGGCCACCCGGCCGACTTGCCTTTGAATTCCGCGCCCCACCGGCGCAGACCGGCGAAGATAGGAGAGCCACCGGAGAAATGCAAGCGCTTTTCGTCGGCGGCGAGCGGGGGTTTAGGCCAGTTGCCTGAGACGGTCAAGCGGGGTCAGCGCAATTTTTTCAGTCTGACGTCGGTTTGTGCAATGCAAAAGAACGCTGGAAAATCCGGCACTTTCTGGAATGCTCAAATCGGACAGACGCCGCTCGCGCACTGCAAATGCGCCAGATCCACGGCCTCGCGCGCGTCCCGTGCATCAATGCCGCCGACCAGCACGGCGAACTCATCGGCCGACACCTCCTCCTCGGGCAGGTACTCGTAACCCAGCCCATCGTCCGGCCGGGTCGGCAGCACCGCGCAACAGCGTACCTCGGGCTGCTCGCGCAGCACGATTTCGCGGAACTCCGCCAGATCGTGCCGGTCAGTGTACAGCTTCAGCGTGTAGCTGACCTGATTGCCCTGCGATTCGCCGATCCAGTGCCGTTCCAGCAGCTGCAGCCAGCGGTACTGCTGCGCCGCCGTGGCCTCTGGCGCAGTCACCAGCCTATCCGCCAGCCCCAGCCGCATGATCAGTGGTACAGTCGGAAACCCGACGATGGTCATGCCCGGGAAGCTGCGCAACTCACGGAGCGGGTAACCGCGCGCCTCATATTCCGCGAGCAGCGGGTCAGAGCCCGGTGTCCACTCTCCCGACGGGCCGCGCGTGCCCTTAAACTGCACCCAGCGCAGATATTGTGCCCGCGCGGGCAAATGCGCGCCCTCGGTTAGTCCAAACAGCTTGCTGATCGTACCGGACGGCTTCACGGTGGTCACCGTGACGGGTCGCGCCAGACCCAGCTCGCCCGCATAGGCATCGCCCTCGGCCTTCGCCACGTCGGACAGACGCGCCAGCATCGCCCAGAATGGCGCCGACCGCACCTCGTCCAGCAGATCAGCGAAGCCTAAGCCGAATCGCAGCCAGGCGTATTCGTGCAAACCGGTCGGACCGATGCCCATGCGATTGGTCCGCGCCACTTCCTGCGCGTAGAGCGAGTCCATGGTGTTGGCGCGCATCAGGAAACGCACGCCGAGCCGCACCGAATCCGCCACGCGCGCGTCCCAGAGGCTCGCGACCTCCGGGGCCGGCGCGCCGGGCGACACGTCGTCCAACGGCACAGGGCACGCGAGGAGCGGTGCGAAATCGGCGATCACGCAGTAGCCGCCAGTCACGTGCAGCGAGATCTCGCCGCACGGATTGGTCGTGACAGGAAAGTCCGAGGTCGTCGCACGTGCGGTCAGTTCGGCGAGTAATGCCGCGCCATCGTCCACCCGGTAGCGGGCGCTGCGGAAACCGCGGCCGTCCGCATCGACCGGCCGCGTCCAGGCAACGCCAGTACGGTGGTCTTCCAACCGATCGCCGTTGATGAAGCCAGGCTCGCCGTTGATCCAGGCACAACGGGTCGCCTCCTCAAACACGGCGCGGGCGTGCGCAGTCAGCGGATCGGCCGCATCCCCGTGGCGAGCGCGGTCCCAGAATTCTGCATCGACCATGACGGAGTTGTTGGCGGTCCATAGCCCCCCGCTTTCCTTGGCGCGGATGAACCGCAGCACACCGCGATCGCGCCACGATTTGGTCGCCATACGCGCCGCCCGACGCGCACCACCGACTTGCACTTCCATCGACAGATAGTGATCGAGCCGAAGCGCCTGCTCCCACGGCGCGATTGCGCCGTCGGTTCCGCGTGAATTTCGCGCGAAGTCAATCACTTCACGGCGGATATTGAGAAACGCCCGTAGCAACGAGACCGGGCCCGACGCGGGCCGTCCCTGCATTCCGCGAATCGGCATGCCCGATCGCCGGACCCCGGAAAAATCCAGAACCAGCGTGCGATGACGCTCCCGGCGGAACGCCATCGCCTCCAAGTGCTCCATCGCCTTCGCCCAGCCCTCGCGGCTGTCGGCGATGTGGTAGACAACCGCGTCACGGGGCGCATCGGCCAGTTCCGCCAGCATCTCGCGAGCAAGAAAATCGCGCATCGCCGATTCCTCGTCGGCTAGCCCCAGCTCGGCGGCGAAATGCCGGCGGTTGCGCGCCGGATGATCGGGGTGGTCCGGCGATAGATACAAGAGCAGCCTCGGCGCGTTCGCCCAATCCACCGCCATCAGCGCATCGTCGTAGCTTCGCCCGACACCCGAACCGTTCAGCAGCAGATAGAATTTGGTGAACGATGCCGCGGCAGTGGCGCAGTTGGTGAACACCTCCATGTTGCGATGCGGCTGGTCGAGGTCGCCGTGCTGCAGGTGCCGCCCGGAGGTCAGTAGCGCGCCGGTCGCAATGGCATTGCGCAGCCGTGCCTGTTCGATGCGCGCGAACGGGTTGGTGGGACCGAGCAGAGCAATGTTGCCTGCAGCCACGCGATCTGCGACCCGCCCGAAATCCTCATCATCGTCGGGCCGGAAAACCGTGCGCCGGCCCACGGCGAGGCCCATCCCCTGGTCGAGTGCACGCGCCGGCAGTTTCGCCTCGCCGAAGGCCACCCCAGGCAGATGCCTCAAGTTCAGCACGCCCGGGCTGGCGATGCCTCCGTCCATGTCCTATGTCCTGATAGCTTCGCCGACCCAACATATAGGAGCGCGAGGCCCGCGTCGCAACTAAATGCTGGGTGCCCTCCAGATCTGCCAGCGGATTTCCTCTCCGGGCGGGCGGCCTGATATGGTCACGCGCCGGCATCTTCCCAGACCCCGCCATGATCACCCCTTCGCTCCTCACCGACGCCAGGTTGTTGCTCGCGGCATGCCGGGCACGTGGCGTCCGGCTTGCCACCGCCGAGAGCTGCACCGGCGGCCTGATCATCGCGACGCTCACCGCGATCGCGACGTCCTCGGATGTGGTGGATCGCGGCTTCGTCACCTACTCCAACGAGGCGAAGCATGAAGTGCTCGGCATCCCGATGGAACTGATCGCCCGCGTGGGCGCCGTCAGCGATGAGGTTGCTCGTGCGATGGCCGAAGGTGCTCTCGATCGCTCGCGTGCTGATATCGCGGTGTCGGTGACCGGCGTCGCCGGCCCGGGCGGCGGCAGCGCCGAAAAACCCGTCGGTCTGGCCTGCTTCGGCCTCGCCTGCCGCGGACAGACGGTCACCGGGGACCGCCAGGTCTTCCCCGGCGACCGCACCGCCATCCGCGCGGCGGCGGTCGCATATGTCTTCGCGATGATTCGCACGCGACTCTGACCGGCGAGATCTCGCCCGATCTCGTCTCCGCGCATTCATTGCCGGAGCCGCTGACTAATCGCGCGTTGCTTCGCCGACCAACGCGGCGACCGCGTTCTCGCCCTCCTCGTTGAGGCCGGCGACCACGCCGACGCGGTCCTCGACGGGGCGGTTCTGGCTCATCTTCCACTTGCCTTCGAGCCGGCTGACTGGAATGGCGAACCCGACGATTCCTTTCAGCATGCCTTGAACGAACTCCTCAGGCGCGTCGGAGACGGCCCATGGCGCGCTGCGACGGCCCTCGTGTCGGTTAGTTAGACGCGTCACCACGTCCAGCAGCCGTGCGGGGTCGTCGAAGAATTCAACAGCGCCATACGCGTGAACGGCGACATAATTCCATGTGGGGACGACTTTGCCGGTGGACCGCTTCGTCGCGTACCAGGACGGGGTGATGTAGGCATCGGGTCCCTGGAAGATCGCCAACGCTTCCCCAAGTGCGCCGCGCGCCTGGGGGTTCGGCCGCGCCAGATGGCCGATCAGCGTACCGTAAGGTGCTGGCGACGCGTTCAGCAGCATCGGCACATGGCTCGCGATCAGGCCGGCCGGCGACTGCGTCACCAGCGTGGCGAGGCCGCTGGCTCGTATGAAGCCGTGCAGACGCTCGACACTCTCCTCCTTGAACATCGTCGGCAAATACATGGGCGGATCTCCGGGTGCGGCCGCGCGGACCCTGCCCGCTTCGCGAAGGGCTGGCCAGGTCCCATCGCCATTCGCAGACCGGTCCAATCAGTGTCGATTTTCCGGCACAGGCGAGGCGCCACAAGTCCGTTCTGACTGCAAACGATCAGAGCGGAGCGTATGGGCGGCCTTGGCGTGCATTGTGAGGGCATCGAAGGCGCTGTCACCGTCAGCTGGGTCGAGAGATGCTTCGAGCCTCCCTCGTGCAGGTGAGGCTTCGAGCACGGGGCCAACCAGGCGCTGGGCAGATCCGCCTCCTGGGCAAGGCCGCCGTCGGCGCGCGACCCCACCGTGACGACAGGCTCT
>JASHQG010000474.1 GCA_030037665.1 Acetobacteraceae bacterium | reverse complement strand
TTCCCGCGTGCGCGGAGGTGATGACGATCGCGCAGCAGTTGAACCCCGACCGCCGCGATCCGTGTGAACCGCGTTGATCCGCTTCTCTGCTGAACTCCGCCGCAGACGAAGAGCGTTACGTCGCGATTAATGTTGGCGAAGCCAGCCCCGGCTCGCCGCGTAGCGGACGACGTCGACGCGGGTCTTGAAGCCTAGCTTGTCCATGGCCCGGGCTTTATAGGTCTCGACAGTCTTCACACTGATGGACAGCCGGGTTGAGATCTCTTTGCTGCTGTGGCCCTCAGCGACAAGGTGCAGCACCTCGTTTTCGCGCTCGCTGAGCTCCGCGGGGCTTGCCATCGGCGTCTTCGCGCCGCCGTGCGTCCCGCCGACGACCTTGGCCGCGATGGCCGGATCGAGATAAAGCCCGCCTGTCGTGACCGCGTGGATCGCCCGCACCAGCTCGTCCGCCGCGGACCGCTTGAGCAAATACGCGGCGGCGCCCGCCTCCAGCAATTGTCGCAGGTAGGCGCGATCCTCGTGCACCGTCAGAATGAGAACACGGGATTCCGGCGCTTCGGTGCGCATCGCAGCGGCGACCTCGATACCGCTCATCCCCGGCATCGAGATGTCCAGAACCGCCGCGTCCGGCCGCAGCTCCTTGGCAAGTTGCAAGGCGGTGCGGCCATCACTTGCCTCACCGACAACCTCAAACTCCCCGTTGGCCGCCACCAGCGCGCGCATGCCGGCCAGCACGATCGGATGGTCGTCCGCCATCAGTACGCGAATAGGCGTCATCGCAGCCTCCGCGGGTTGCCGGGGCAGCGACGGCGGGCGCGGCGCAACGGGCAGCCGCACAGATTGTCGGCTCGACGCAATTCAACCTCCCTGGTCTTGTGTGGCCACCGTTCCTGGGCCTTGCCGGTCCTCCGGCGGTGACCGCCATCAGACCGGTAGCCTGACAGAATGGACAATGTCATGGACCGGCGAAAGAGGGGAGTAACGGCATTTTTCTGTCAGGATAACACCTTCATTGCGTATGGGCGGATGTGGCCGGGATGTCACGCCGGAGCCGCGAATGCGCGCGGCGCTATTCAGATCGGAACCGTGATGAAGAGCGTGGTCCCGGCGCCCGGAGCGGTTTCGATCTCCATCGTGCCCCTCACCAGCGCCAGGCGTTCCCGCATGCCGATCAGGCCGAAATGCTGCACGCACTCACCGCCCAGGCCGTTACCGCCCAGGCCGTTGTCCTGCAGCGTGAAGCCGCGGCCGTTGTCTTCCACGATCAGCCGCGCCTGGTCGTTGTTCGCCTCCAGGATGATTCCTGCCTGGCTGGCGTCGGCGTGCTTCACGATATTGATGATCGCTTCTTGTGTCACGCGGTAGAGCGTCGTCTCGACCGGCTGTGCCAGGCGTTGGCCGTTCAGGTGGACCTGCAGATCGAATTCGATGCGCGAGCGTTCCCGCCATTCGTCAAGGTATTGCGCGAGCGCGCTGTGCAGGCCGAGGTCGTCGAGCACGCTCGGCCGCAGCTCCCGCGCCATTCGACTGATCTCGTGGCCGATCTCCGTCGTCAGGGCCTTCAGTTCCAGGAGCTTTGGTGCCGCCGGGGTATTTGCACCGCAGCTCTTGTCGATCGCATTGAGGCCCAGTCTGACCGCAGTGAGGTACTGGGCCAGACTGTCGTGCAGCTCCCTGGCGATGCGCTGACGTTCAGCCTCCTGTGCCTCGACCGTCCGCTGTAAGAGCTGCTGACGCTCCTGGTTGGCGCGTGCGAGGTCGGCAGCCAGCGTGCGATAGCGGTGCTCGCTGTTGCGCAGTTCGGCCGCGCCGCGCTGCAATTCCTCGCCGGCGTCATGCAATGAGTGTGCGACCGCGTCGGTCTCGCTGAGACCGGTCGGTTGCAAGAGAACAGGCTCGCCGCGGCCGACCGCTGCAGCGTATTCAACCAGGCCGGAGATCGGCCGCGAAATGCGTCGGCCGATGAGCCAAGCCAGCGACAGCGCCACCAACAGCGCCGCGGCGCCGACCAGGATCACCGCGCGCATGGAACGATGCAGTGGCGCATACAGCGTTTCGAGCGGAATGGCGATGGCGATCGTCCAGTTGACCGGCTTGACCCGGTTGAAAGCGAGCTTCACCGGGATACCCTCGCGCGAGACAAAGGGCAGCCAACCTTCATCTGCTTGCGCGGCGAGCTTCAGGAAGTCGGGCGTGCCCTTCTGGCCGACATAGCGTTGCGGGTCCAGGCTGCGTGCAACCGTGTGGCCGCGCTGATCGAGGATAGCCGCAATCCAGTCATGCGGCAGGTGCAGCTGGTCGAGCAGAGATGTCAGTGCCGGAAACACGTTCATGCTGGCGACGTAGACGAGACTGCGGCCTTCAAAGATCGGTACGCTCAGCCAGACGGCAGGAGCATGAGTAATGGGATCGATTGTGAGATCTGAAACGTCAGGCTCACTGGTGGCTGCGACGCGGCGAAGCGTCTCCGGATCGGCGAGCGGGGGCAGGGTGGCACCGATCGGAGCGCGGGTATTCAGCAGTTCGTGGCCGCTCAGATCACTGAGGATCACCTCCATGCCGTGCTGCTCCATGTCGGCGTGGGCGCGGTCATAGAAGCCGACGAAGCCTTCCCCTTCCAGGGTGCCGACATTTGCGATGATGAAGAGATGGGTGCGCAGCGTCGCCAGCTCGCGTTCGAGCGCACGGGCGAACTCGCGCGTCCGGCCGCGTACCGTTTCAGCCAGCAGTTCCTGCTCATGTTGGGCTGCGCGAATGACGAGATAGGCACCGAAGCCGAGCAGCGGGATGAGGACCACCAGGATCAGGCCCAGCACGTAGCTGCGGACGGAGAGCGGGCGATACATATGGCGATACATATCAGGCCGGCCCGGCACGGCGTACCGGCGCAAGCACAAATTCGGCAAGCTGGCCGACGTGCCTCCCCATGAGTGGATGCTAGCAGCGCCGCAAGGCGCCGGCCAGCCGCGCAAGGGCCAAGCTGACAGCCTCGCCCATTGCCGCTAGCGTCACGCCTGGGACTTCGGGCCACCCGCCCGACACACAAAGCTCGGGGGAAACGCCTGCAATGCAGATCATCGACGCCCAGATCCACCTGTGGGGCGCGGGGCTTCCGAGCAATGCCTCGCACCGCCAGGTGACGCACTTCACGCCGGAGGAGGCGATCCCACTGATGGATGAGGGTGGCGTCGATGCCGCCGTCATTCATCCGCCCGGCTGGGATCCGCATTCGACCGAGATGGCATTTGCTGCCGTGCGCAACTATCCGGGCCGGTTCGCGATCATGGGATCGATGCCGCTCGACCGCCCCGAGGCTCGCGAGCGCATTGCGTCGTGGCGGGACCAACCGGGGATGCTGGGCCTGCGCTACACGTTTCTGCACGATCCCGCGCGGCGATGGCTGAGCGACGGCAGGCTCGAGTGGCTGTGGCAGGCGGCGGAGGACGCCGGTGTGCCGATCGCCATGCTGGCGACGGATTCTCTGACCGATATTGCCGGCATCGCCGAACGGCATCCGGCATTGCGCCTTACCATCGACCATCTGGGTGGCCGCGGCGGACTGACCACGCTGAAGGACGATGCCGCGATGACACACATGCCGCATCTTCTGGCGCTCGCGAGGTTCCCCAACGTCGCCGTCAAGGCGACCGGCGCGCCGGGCTATTCGGCACAGCGGTACCCGTTTCCGATCATGCAGACCTATCTGCGACAGATCTACGACGCCTTCGGTCCGCACCGGATGTTCTGGGGTACGGACATCACCAAGATGCCGTGCTCGTGGAAAGAGTGTGTCACGATGTTCACCGAGGCCTCGCCGTGGTTGAGCGAAGCGGACAAGCGGCTCGTGATGGGCGAGGCGATCTGCGCCTGGTGGGGCTGGAACCGCACCGTGTGAACGCAACCCATGGACGAGGGGATGATCCGAATGAGAAATACCAAAGGCAAGAAGGTCTGCGTCGTGATCGGCGCCACGTCGAAGTGGCAGTCGGACGGTCGCAACACGCTGTTGATCCACGGCCACTCCGTCGACGATAGCAACCTGGCGGTCGGCGTGCGCTGGGGCGTCGGCGGCGCCGTCGCGCAGAAGTTCGCGCAGGAAGGTATGTTCGTCGTGCTGACGACGCGCAAGGAAGCGAACGCCGCTGGCCTCGCGGAAGCGATCCGCGCGGAGGGCGGCGAGTGCATGATCGTCGAATTGGACCTGGTGTCGCAGGATTCCGTCGCCTCGGCATTCGACATCATCCGCCGTGAGGCCGGCGATCCGCACGTGCTGGTCTACAATGCGGGCTACCTGGAAGGCCGCGATCTGCCGCCGGACAAGGAGCTGCTGGAATACATCCCGGTGGAGTTGTTCGACACCACGCAGCACGTCGCCTGCCGCGGCCCGTTCCTGGTGGCCAAGGAAGTGCTGCCGGCGATGCGCAAGCGGGGCGAGGGCTCGTTCTTCTTCTCGAACAACTCCAGCTCGCTGCGTGGTCGAAAGCGCATGACCGGACAATCGCTCTACTATCCAAGGGTGATGATGCGGACACTGGCGCAGGTGCTGACCGAGGAGTATTCCGAGTACGGTGTCCATATCGCCAACGTGGTGATCGACGGCACGATTGACTCACCGGGCACGCGGGCCATGCCACGGGCGCAGAAGAATCCCGACACCATCATCAACCCGGTAAAGATCGCCGAAGCGTTCTGGTACCTGCACACCCAGGACCGTTCCTGCTGGTCGCATGAGATTCAGCTTACGCCGTTCCCGAACAAGCCGAGCTATTGAAGCAGGCTCTTCCGGATCAGCCTCTCCTTTTCGCGGTGGGCAGATGAGGGCGAAAAGGAGCGTTCTCTGGGCCCGCTCATCGTCAGCCGACCGGATGACCGTCGCATCCGGCCGCTCAAGCGGCGCGCTGCGCGGCCGACGTGGAGCATCGCGCATTTGTCGAGGAGCCTCGGCATGCCGGGATAGAATCATTTGCCGAGGTCGCGGCGCGATTGCGCGCACGAACGCCACGGCAGAGGACCGACGGGCCGACCTGCACGGGCGCCGTCGCGACCCTGATCAGACGGAGATTGTTCGACGGGACTGCCCCGCGTTGCTGAGCGGGTGTCCGGCCGCCGAATTTCGTAGCTTGCCTCCCCCGACGCGGTGCGCTATTCACCCTGCCATGTGCCTGACCCGCCCCGCAGCGCGATTTTGGTACCGCTGGTACACTCCGGCGGCCTAGGT
>JASHQG010000473.1 GCA_030037665.1 Acetobacteraceae bacterium | reverse complement strand
GCACCTGTTCACCAGGGTGGAAGGCGAACACGCCGCTATCCTCGGTCTGCCGCTACTGCCGCTACTGGAATTCCTTCGCCAAACCGGTGTCCTGCCGGCCTGAAGCACCTATGATACGAACCGCGCCAGCCGCACCGCGGTGTGGCCGCGGCTGGGGCGCAGGCTCGGCATCACCAGCAGGCAGTTGTCATAAGGCGTGCGGATCTCCGTCGCACCGTCAAACGCCAGCAGCGTATTGCGGCGCGGCACCACCTCGCCGCCGCGCCACGGCTGGACGAACGTGAAGGCGTTGCTGGCCGCGGTCACGACGGTGGTCACCTCCGCCACGCGCTGCGGCTTGCCGCGTGGTGGCGAGGCGACATCCGCGAGACCAAGGTGGCGCAACAATCCGGTGATGCTGTCCAATGTCGTTTCAACGGTGGAGGGCTGCCAGTGCTGCCCGGCCTCCACAAGGTTGGCAATGCATGGCGTATCGGGCGCGGCGAAGCGCGTGTAGTCGATGAGACGTTTGCCGCTGGCGTGGCCGCGGTCCGCGACCACCAGCGCCGGTAGGCCGACGCCGGCCGCCAGCGCCCGGCCTTTCTCCGTACTGCCGCAGAGCATCAGGGGCTCCGACGGCCACAACATCGAGTGCAGATCCAGCAGAACGTCGATCGTATCCACGATCGGCCTGATGGCGCGCGCGCGATCGAGCTCGGCCGAGCGCCTGGGACCGTCCAGCACCGTCTCGTCCCACACGCGGTTGATATCCTCATCGACAAAGCGTGACAGCGTCGGCTGACGCGGATCAAAGCGCTCGTATGCCGCCATGTTGACGAACCCGAAGGTCAGCTTGCCGCGCGTCGGCGTCAGTTCGGAACGCAGCAGCCGCTCCAGCGCAATCGCGCCGGCAATTTCATTGCCATGCGTGAGCGCGAGCAGTGCCACATGCGGGCCGGGCCGGCTCGATGCACGTGTGGTGAAGCCCGGGATGCCGGTGTTGCCGGCGATCCAGGTGCTGATATCGGGCGCGGTGAGCCGCACCTCGAACTGCGGCAACGGTGGCTGGGCGATCTGGGCCATGCACCACCCGTGTCCTGGTCAGGTCAGCAGCCGGTCCGCCAGGCGGCGGATGAACTTGTCGCAGGAGTCAAGCTGACTCTGCGCCACCCACTCGTCAGGCTGGTGTGCCTGCGCGATGTCGCCTGGCCCGCAGATGATCGTCGGCACACCCGCATTCTGATAGTACCCACCCTCTGTGCCGTAGCTCACTTTGCCGGCGCTGTTGGCGCCAGTGAGCTGCTTCACGATCGCGGTCAGGTCGTGATCCGGACCCAGCATCATACTCGGCATGCGCTCGCCCACCTCGTAGCTGAATCCGGTGGTACGGCTCAGCGCGTGCATCGCCGGCTCGATATGTGCCGAAATATAGGCCTGCATCCGCTCGAAATGGCGCACCGGGTCGTCGCCGGGAATGGTGCGCCACTCCATACTGAATTCGGCATGCTCAGGAATGATGTTCAGCGCGGTGCCGCCCTGCACGGTGCCGACATGGATGGTGGTGTGTGGCGGATCGAACCCTTCCTCGAACGGACCTTCGTCCGCCAACCGGCGTGCCTCGGCGGTGACCCAGCTGATTGCTTCAGCTGCGCACTGGATTGCATTGACCCCCTTTGCCGGTTCGCTCGAATGGCCGGGCAAGCCGCGCACGGTGACCCGAAGGTTGAATTTGCCCTTATGCGCCAGGATCGGCTTCATGCCGGAAGGCTCGCCAATCAGGCACAGGGCGGGCTGCAGCCCTGACTGGCGAAAATCCGCGATCATGCGCTCTGCGCCCTGGCAGGTGACTTCTTCATCGTAACTGATGAACAGGTGCAGCGGTCTGACCAGTGGCTTCGCCTGGAAATCCGGCACGGCCGCGAGACAGGCGGCAACGAAACCCTTCATGTCACAGGCGCCGCGCGCGTAGAGGCGGCCCTGGTCACGGCGCAGGGTGAATGGGTCGGTGGTCCATTTCTGACCATCGACGGGGACAGTGTCGACATGACCGGAAAGTGCGAGGCCGCCGGACGACTGCGGGCCGATGATGGCGTGAATATTGGCCTTCTGGCCGGTTTCGTCGCTGCTGATGCGGTACGGCACGCTATGCGCACCGAGATATTGCCGGACATACTCGATCAGCGCGAGGTTGGAATTGCGGCTGGTGGTGTCGAAGGCGACAAGGCGTGCCAGCATCTCGGCCGTGGTCACGCGCGGCGGGGCGTTTGGTGCGTCCATTCGGCACAGTCTATACGGGCCGGCGGACGCGGCAATGGACGGGGAGACGCGATGGCCGGGACACGGATCGTGCGCCAGCGGCGGTGCGAGGGTGCCACGGCATGACTGTCGCCTGGTTCGCCGCGTTCCGGCACGAAGCGGCACTCGACGACGCGTGCCCGGCATGGCTGGACCCGGTGCTGGGGGCGACGCCCGCCTTCCCGCGCTTTCCGGTTCATACGCCGGCGAGCACGCAAGATTCATATGTCGATGATGGCCGGCCGCCCGCTCCGGTGCTCCAGCTCTATTTCGAGGACGTAGCGAGGCTGGATGCGGCACAAAGGCATCTACGGATCCTGGCAACACCAGACACACTGCCATCGCTGGCGCATCACACCGCGATCTTGGCGCGCTTCCCCTGCTTCCGCGAAATCAAAGTCGACACGCGGATCGACTGGTGCGACGCACTGGCCTGGCTGCACGTCAACCATCGGCCGTGCAACAAAGTCGTGTTCGACGACCCGCCTGGCTTGACCGCAGCCCTGAACTCCGCTGCACCGCATGGCATGCGCGCAGACTACGTAAGGTTTCGGCAATTTCCCGGCCCCGTGACGCACGTCGCCATGCACACGGCCGCCATCGAGCTCTCCCGTTGCGCGGGCGCTGTCGCTCCGCGCGAGCGCCGCGGGTGAGAAGCCAGCTGCACAATGCAAAACGTCCGTGCCAGCCATCCCCTGTTCGGTCCGAACCGCTTCAAGCTCGGCATCTTCAGCGCCAACTGTGACGGCGGCCTGACCATGAGCCTTGCACCTGAGCGCTGGCGCGCCGAATGGGACGACATCGTCGCGATGAGCCGCATCGCCGATGAAGCGGGTATCGAATTCATCCTGCCGGTCGCCAAGTGGCGCGGCTATCAAGGCAAGGCCAACGTGTACGGCCGCTCGTTCGAAACCCTGACACATGGTGCCGCCCTGGGCGCACTGACCCAACGCATCGCCATCTTCTCTACCGTGCACGTGCCGTTGGTCACGCCCGCATTCGGCGCCAAGGCCCTTGCCACAATCGACCACATTTCGCACGGCCGCGCCGGCCTCAACATCGTCTGCGGCTGGAACCAGGACGAGTTCGATCTGCACGGTGTCACCATCGACCAGGACACGCGCTACGACCTCGGGCTGGAATGGTTCCAGGTCTGGTCGCGTCTGTTGCGCGGTGGGCCGGAGTTCGACTGGAACGGCCGCTTCTTCAAGCTCAAGCGGCTGCAGACCGATCCGGCATCGCTCCAGCGTCCCTGGCCGGTTGTGATGTCGGCCGGCTTCTCCCCGCGCGGCCGCGATTTCGCGGCGCAGGCAGCCGACTTCCTGTTCCTCAACGTGACGGAGCTCGACCAAGTGCCGGCTTTGCTCGCGAACGTGGCAGAACACGCGGTCCGTTACGGCCGCTCGATCCGGGTGTTCACCATGGGACACGTGGTGTGCCGGCCGACACGCGCTGAGGCCGAAGCCTATTATGAATATTTCGCCGAGAAGATGGCGGACACCGAGGGGCAGGCCTATTACCGCCGCAACCGCGGAACCACGGTGCCCGATGGCAATGGTCGCACGGCGCGGCCGTTCGAGAACCGCTTCACCCGCATGAACCCCGACAGACGCTACGCCGGCGCCTACCCGGGCAGCTATCCCTTCGTCGGCTCTCCGGATGACGTGGCGGAAGAGATGGCGCGTATGAGTGCGACCGGCCTCGCCGGCTGCACCGTCGCATTCGTCGATTATCTGAAGGAAATTCCGTATTTTGTGCAGGAAGTGCTGCCGCGTCTGGTACGCCTCGGCATGCGCTTGCCTGGTCGTTAGCGGGTGATGAGGGAACCTTCACGCCATGCCGTACGCCGAGCTCCGTGAAATCAGCCTCTTCTATGAAGACGCCGGCGTCGGTGATCCGCCGGTGCTGCTGCTGCACGAGTTGGGTGGCAGCAGCGAGAGCTGGCGGCACATCATCCCGCTGATCACGCCGCACCGACGGGTGATCGCGCCGGACATGCGCTGCGCCGGCCGGTCGGAGAAGCCCCCGGCTAAGTTCGAGATCACCGATGTCGCCACCGACATCACGGCTTTGCTGGACAGCCTCGACATCGTCAGCGTGGATGTCGCTGGGGCGGCGCTGGGCGCGATGGTCGCAGCGGTGATGGCGGGCCTGGCGCCCCAGCGCGTTCGGCGAATGGTGTTGTGTGCGGTCACTGACGCCGTCGATCAGCGCACGCGCGACTACCTGAACCAGCGTGCCGAGCTCCTGCGCAGCGTGGGAATGCGAGGTGTGGCTGAGGCGAGCCTGGCCAACGCCTTTCCGGAGGATCATGCGGCGGCGCGTGCTGGATACCGACCGATCTACCTGGCCAATGACCCGGCCGCTTATGGCGAACTGTCGAAAGCGCTGGCCCGGATGTCGGCCACACCGGATCTGTGGCGCAAGATCGCATGTCCGGCGCTGGTCATGTCCGGCCGGCATGATTTCATCTGGCCGCCCGAGTTGGGCCGGCGCGTTGCCGATCACCTGCCGCACGCCACATTCCTGGAGCTGGCTGATGCCGGCCATTTTCCGCATCTGCAGACGCCGCAGGTGCTGAGCGATGTGGCGTTGCCGTTCCTGTCGAGGACATCACCATGACACGAGCCGCCTGGCGCGCTGCCGACCTGCGCGCCAAACCAAGCTGGATCTTCGCGCTCGACGACCGCGCGCGCCGCGGTCTGCTGCAGGCCGTACGCAAGGCGCGGGATCCTGACAAGTCAGTGTTCGATTATCGCCGCGCTGACTTCGACCTTGGCAGCGCCGGACCGGTGATCGACGCAGCGCTGCACGAAGCGACACACGCGCGAGGCACGGCCCTGCTGCGCGGACTGCCACGCGACGGAATGGACGAAAGTGAGTTCGAATTGTTGACCTGGGCGATCGGCCTGCATCTCGGCGTTGCTCGGCCGCAGGGGAAGGCGAGCCAGTACATCGCCGCCGTGCGCGACGTCGGCACGGTGTATCGCAGCGCCGGCGGGCGCGGGTATTCGTCGAATGCGGATCTCGATTTTCATACCGACAGCGCCGACGTTGTGCTGCTGGCGTGCTATAATCAGGCGCAGTCGGGCGGCATGAGCATGCTCACCAGTTCGGTCACGGCGCACGGACAATTGACGGCGGAGCGGCCGGACTTGGCAGAGGCGCTGCACCAGCCGTTCTGGTTCAGCCGGCAGAGGGAGCAGGCGCCGGATGAGACGGCGGCGTATCCGAATCCGGTGTATGATATTGCGGGTGCGCTGCTTTGCAGCAAATGGAACCGCAATCGCATCCAGACCGCGCAACAGATCGACGGCGTACCGCCGCTGACGTCGCAGCAGCGTGCGGCGATGGACGCGCTGGACGAAATGCTGCGCCGACCGGAACTGATGTTCGCGATGTACCTGCAGCCGGGCGACATGCAGATTCTCAACAATCACGTGACATTGCACTCACGCACGGAGTTTGTCGATTACGAAGAGACATCGCGCAAGCGGCTGTTGTTCCGTCTGTGGTTGGCGCCAGCAGATTCGCCGCGCCTGCCGGAGAGTTGGTTGCCGGCTTATCGCTCGGTCTCACCGGGGACAGTGCGCGGCGGAATTATCGGGCAGGCGTACGACGCAAAGCGGCGGGAGTACGAACGACGGCAGGCGCAAGAATTGGGAATGCGGATGTGAGAGAACCTCGCCTGCTTCGCGACGGCGCTGGCGAAGCGCGGCGATGCGGGTGAGAGACCGCCGGCACGGCCGTTTCCTGCCTTTCGCCTCCCGTTATCGAAGCGCACCCCCCGACCCCTCCCGCGTGATGCGCCGGCGCGGTTAGGTCAGTTCACTGTCTCACCTGCTCCGCGACGCTCCGTGCTGTCTGATTAAACAGCATGCGGCGTTCTTCGTCGCTCCGTGGCCCGGTTCGCCGCAGCTCCTTGCCGAGGTCGACTCCCCGCTGCACCGCAGGACGCTGCTTGATCGCATCGCGCCAGCGCGACACGTTGGGGAATTCATCCAGCGGCTGCCCCAGCGGCCTGGCAATCAGCACCCATGGCCAGGCGATGATATCGGCAATCGAATATGCGTCCCCGACGATCCACTCGCGTGCCGTCAGCCGCCGTTCCAGAACACCAAGACACCGATTGTACTCGTTCGCATAGCGCTGCTTCGAATACGCATGCTCGCCCTCAGCGTAATTGACGAAATGGCTGAGCTGACCTGCCATGGGGCCAAGATTCCCGACCTGCCAGAACAACCACTCCATCGTCTCTTTCTGCCCGACGCGATCGGTCGGCATGAAGCGCGCTGATTTCTCGGCCAGATGCAGCAGGATCGCGCCCGATTCGAAAACTGGCAGCGGACCATCCGGCGCGTCGTGATCGACGATCGCCGGCATGCGATTGTTCGGGCTGATCGCCATGAACTCCGGCTTGAACTGGTCACCCTTGCCGATGTTGACTGGCACCATTCTGTACTGCAATCCGGTCTCCTCCAGCATGATGGAGACCTTCCAGCCATTCGGCGTGGGCCAGTAATAGAAATCGATCATGTGCCAAAACCTTTCAGCGCGGCGATCTCGTCGGATGAATAGCCAAGCTCGCCCAATATCGCATCGGTGTGTTCGCCGAGCGCTGGCGCGCCAACACGAATTGACGCTGGCGTGGCGGAGAAGCGCGCGGCCGATCGTGTCTGCCGCAACCGGCCTGCGGCCGGATGATCCGTCTCCACCAGTGTCTCGTTCGCGACCACCTGTGGGTGCCGGATCAGCTGATGGCGCGTCAGCACGGGCGCGCATGGCACGTCCTCGGCGGTCAGCCGCTCGAGCCATTCGGCGGACGAGCGGGTCAACAGCGTTTCCTGCGTCAGGCGCAGCCGTTCATCGATGTTCTGCTGTCGCAGCGCCGGCGTACGGAAACGGGGATCGGACAGCCATTCCGGCTGGTTTAAGGCACGCGTCAGGCCCTCCCACTGCTTGTTGGTCTGCACCGCCACGCTGATATAGCCGTCGGCGGTGGCATAGATTAGGTCAATCGCGCTCGCCGTCTCGGCCTGAGACTTTTCGTCGTCGACAAAGGTCTGACCGGCCATGTCGGAGCTCCAGAGGAACTGTAGCACTGCATCCAGCATGGCCAGCCGCACGTGCTGGCCCTGGCCGGTTCGTGCGCGCGCGAGCAGCGCTGCGGTAATGGCCTGCGACGCCGTCACCGCAGTCAGCTTGTCCGGCAGGATCGTTCGCACCAAACGCGGCCGCTCCGTGTCGGACCCGGCCTGGATTGTCGCGAGGCCGGACAGCGCTTGCACCACCGGATCGTAGGCCGGTTTCGCCGCGTACGGCCCACGTTCGCCAAACCCGCTGATCGACACATAGACGATGCTCGGCGACATCCGGCGCACCGCTGCTTCGCCCAGGCCCATGCGCTCCGCCACGCCTGGGCGGAAATTCTGGATGAACACGTCGGCGGTCGCGCATAATTTCAGCACAGCGTCACGCGCCGCCTCGTTCTTCAAATCCAACGCGATCGAGCGCTTGTTACGGTTGTTGTTGAGGAACGAGGCCGAGAACCCGCCGCGCCGGTTCGCCGAGGCGCGCGTGTGATCGCCGCCCTGCGGCGGTTCCACCTTGATCACGTCCGCGCCCTGATCGGCGAGGATCATTGTCGCCAGCGGGCCGGAGACGTTCGACGTCAGGTCAATGATGCGAAAGCCGTGCAGCGGTCCAGGCATGGTCAGCTCCCCAATGCGGGCGGGCCGGACGATCCCCGATGTGGCGGCATCCCGCAAGCGTCCGGCCACGGAATGGTCCGGCTTTCGCGGAGCAAGCGGACCTTCCTTGCCAACGGACGATGACGGCACGATATCGGTTGCGTAATCAGGAGACAGCGTGTGACGACGGTTCGGGTGGTTTGCGGGCATGACTGTCCCGACATGTGTTCCTTGCTGGCGCACGTGCAAAACGGCCGAGTCGTCCGCGTGGAAGGTGATCCCGAGCAGCCTTTCACGGCCGGCTTCGCCTGCGGCAAGGTCAATCGCGACGCCGAGCTCGTGCATTCGCCGGAGCGTCTCAGCACGCCACTGCGTCGCGTCGGTGCAAAGGGCGAAGGACGCTTCGTGCCAATCACGTGGGATGCCGCGCTCGACGAAATCACTTCGCGCTGGACGGCAATCATCGCCGAATCAGGGCCGCTCGCGTTGCTCGGCTATGCCTACAGCGCGCACCAGGGACTGATGAATCGCCAACTGCTGAACGGCTTGTTTCATGCGCTCGGCACCAGCCGGCTGTGGGCGGGCACCGTCTGCGACAGCTGCAGCGAGGCCGCCTGGGACGCGACGATCGGCCCGATTGGCGGCGCCGATCCGGAATCCGTTTCTCAATCCGACCTGATTGTCTGTTGGGGTTCCGATCTTTTTGCCACCAACGTGCATCTCTGGGCGAAG
>JASHQG010000472.1 GCA_030037665.1 Acetobacteraceae bacterium | reverse complement strand
ATGAACGCTCGGCCACTCGCCCACCGGGCTCCCGCGGCCGTCATCTGGCTGATGAGCGCGACAGCGCCGCAAGGCGCAAGCGGCCGCCCGGGACTTTCATATGGACCGTCGGCATCGTCGCCTCGGCAGCCTGGCTCAGTAGCGCGGCCATCACCGGCCTGCTGCCCGACGTCGACGACTTCGAACGCACGAACCTGCTCGCACAAGCCACGGCTTGGCTTGGTATCGCCCTGGCGCTGCTTGCACTCGGTGCGGCACTGCTGCATCGCCCGGTGCCGCGCCGCATCGGCAATGCCGGTCCGTGGCTCATCGTGCTCGCCGTATTGTTCGCATTGTGGGAGCTGGTAACGGCAAAGTTCGCACTCCTGCCACGCCCGTTCTTCGCGTCGCCACAAGCGGTATTGGAGGTGTTCACAGACGACTGGCACAGGCTGGGCGACAGCGTCTGGAATTCGATCCGTCTGCTAGCCGGTGGTTATGCCATAGGTGCCGTGCTCGGCTTTATCGCGGGCGTGGCGATGGGCTGGTCACGCGCGGTGGGTTACTGGGCGCATCCGGTGCTGCGGCTGATCGGCCCATTGCCCGCGACCGCTTGGCTGCCGTTAGCATTCTTTGCATTTCCCACCAGCCACAGCGCCAGCACCTTCCTGATCGCACTCGCCACCGGGTTTCCGGTCACCGTGCTGACCTGGTCTGGCGTCGCCGGGGTGGACAAGGCGTATTACGATGTCGCGCGCACGATGGGTGCCAACGCACGGTTCCTGGTGTTGAAAGTCGCGATCCCTGCCGCAATGCCATCGGTTTTCGTCGGTTTGTTCATGGGCCTCGGCGCATCCTTTTCGGTGCTCGTCGTCGCTGAAATGATGGGCGTGAAATCCGGCCTGGGCTGGTATATGCAGTGGGCGCAAGGCTGGGCCGCCTATGCCAACATGTACGCCGCGCTGCTGGTCATGGCGCTGATGTGCACCGGGCTGATCACGCTGTTGTTTCGCCTGCGCGATCGCCTGCTGTCATGGCAGAAGGGGCTGGTGCATTGGTAAGAGCCGTTTTGCAAGAACGTCCCGCAGTCACCAACGGGGCAGCCCTGCAGATCATGGATGTCAGCCATCATTTCGATCTGCACGGTGCCCCGCTGCCAGTGCTGGACGACGTGGACTTCGATGTCGAGCCGGGCGCCTTCGTCGCCTTGCTCGGGCCCAGCGGCTGCGGCAAATCGACACTACTACGCCTGATCGCCGGCCTGGATTTACCGGCGGAGGGCCGGCTGCTGGCAGACGGCGAGCAGATCACCGGCCCGCACCACGACCGTGTTGTGGTCTTTCAGGACCCCACGCTGTATCCGTGGCGGACCGTGCGCGCCAACGCCGCGCTTGGGCTGGAGGCTCGCGGCCTGATGCGTCGTGAATCGCCGCGCGTGGATCGGGTGCTTCGCCTGGTCGGTCTGACCGGGTTCGCCGATGCCTATCCGCACCAGCTTTCCGGCGGCATGGCGCAACGGGCATCGCTGGCACGCGCACTGGTGAACGACCCACACCTGTTGCTGCTCGACGAGCCGCTGGGCAAGCTCGACTCGCTGACGCGCATCGCGATGCAAGGCGAACTCGTGGGGCTGTGGCAACGTGCCGGGTTTACCGCCCTGCTGGTGACGCATGACGTGGAGGAAGCCTTGTTCCTCGCCAACCGCGTGATCGTGCTGAGCGACCGCCCGGCGCGCATCAAGGCCGATATCCCCGTCGAAATGCCGTACCCGCGGCACCGCGGCGATCCACGTCTCGCGGAACTGCGCCGCGAGATCCTCGGGCTGCTTGGACTGGACGCGACTTGGTGACGCACGGTTGCCGTGACGATGCCGGTCGAGGCGTTGATGATGTGCTTCGCCACCGGCGTGTCCAGGTAAAAATCTTATTACACACCACGGGCGCGTGGAACATACTTCCAGGCTGCAAATTCTTCTTGCGCTCGCGGGGAAAAGGCATTTCCCCCTTGGGGTGAGGCGTTGCACATGACGCGCGTTGCTGACAGTCCGTCTGCGACGCACGGCTACCAGAACGGCAGGTTACGCCGAAACGGCATCGCTATTGGAGATTGTCAATGCCAGACGCTACACCGCCCCGAGACGGAGTCCGGCGCCGCCGACTATTGGCGGCAGCGCCCGCGGCGGCGTTCGCGGCAATGTCCTTTGCTGCTGCCCGGGCCGCTGAGCCGGGTACGCTGCTGAACGCCAGCTATTCACCGACCGTCGAGCTTTACAATGCCTACGATGCGTTGTTCCAGGCAGAGTCGCCCCGCCTGGCCGGGCATCACGTAACGGTCCATACCAGCCACGGTGGCTCCGGTGCGCAGGCGCGTGCAGTGATCGAGGGCCTGCACGCGGATGTGGTGTCGCTCGCATTGTCCTACGATATCGACGCGATCGCGCAAGCTGGCCTGATCGCGGCGGACTGGGCCAAGCGCCTGCCGGACGAAAGCTCTCCCTACACCTCGGCCATCGTGTTCCTGGTGCGGCATGGCAACCCGAAAGCCGTTCATGACTGGCCCGATCTGATCCGTCCGGGAATCTCGGTCAGCACGCCCAATCCAAAGACGTCCGGCGGTGCGCGCTATAACATCCTGGCGGCCTATGCGTGGGCGATGGATGCCTACCATCAAGACGCAGCAAAGGCGCAGCTCTACCTGAAGCAGCTTCTTCAGCACGTGCCGGTGCTGGATCCCAGCGCCCGGAATGCGACGCTCAGCTTCACCCGGCGCGACATGGGTGACGTGCTGATTGCCTGGGAAAGTGAGGCCTACCTGGCAATCAAGGAAGGTGGATCCGGCAAGTTCCAGATCGTGACACCATCATTGTCGGTGCTGGCCGAGCCACCGGTGGCCGTCGTGGACAAAGTGGTGGATCGGCGCGGCAGCCGCAGGATCGCGACCGAGTATCTGCGCTACCTCTATTCGCCGGAAGGCCAGGACGTGGTGGCACAGAATTTCTTCCGCCCGCGCGATGCCAAGATCGCCGCCAAGTATGCGGCCCGATTCCCGGCGCTGAAGCTGGTGACGGTGAAGGATTTCTTCGGTGGCTGGCAGGCCGCGCAGCGCAAGTTCTTTGCCGATGGCGGCGTGTTCGATCAGGCCTATGCCAATGGCGGCTGACGGGCTGGCGCGATGAGCGGCGTGGCGCTCCGCCGCGTGCTGCCCGGGTTCGTGCCGACGCTGGCAACCACACTGATCTGGCTGGCCGCACTGATCGGTTTGCCGTTCGCGGCCATGCTGTACGCGGCTGCCGGCTTGGGATGGGCGCGGTTCTGGCATGTCATCATGCAGCCCCGCGTGCTGGCCGATCTGCGTGTCAGCGTCTGGACCGCTTTCGCCGCCAGCCTGATCAACGCCCTGTTCGGGCTCTTGCTGGCCTGGGTGTTGACCGTCTACCGGTTCCCATTACGACGCGTTGTCGATGCGCTGATCGATTTACCGTTCGCACTGCCTACCGCTGTGGCTGGCATCGCGCTCACCACGATCTACGCGCCGAGCGGGTGGATCGGGCAATTCCTCGCCCCGTTGCACCTACAGATCGCATTCACCTCGTTCGGGATTGTCATTGCGCTCATGTTCGTCGGCCTGCCGTTCGTCGTGCGCACGATCGAACCGGTGATCGAGGATCTGGAGCAAGAGCAAGAAGAGGCCGCCATGTTGCTGGGCGCGACCTTGGTGCAGACATTTGTGCGCGTGATTCTGCCCACGTTGTTGCCGGCGCTGCTGACTGGTTTTGCTCTGGCCTTCGCGCGTTCCCTGGGCGAATACGGTTCGGTGATTTTCATCGCCGGCAACCGGCCGATGGTCTCGGAGATTCTGCCCCTGTTGATCGTGACCGAGCTGGAGCAATTCAACTTTCCCGGCGCCACCGCGATTGCCACATTGATGCTCGCGGTTTCGTTCGCCTTGTTGCTGGTCATCAATCTGCTCCAAGGCTGGATGGCGCGGCGCAATGCCCCGTAGCGGCAACGCAGCATGGTGGTGCCGCGGCGTGCTGATCGCCGTCGCGCTGCTTTATGTGTTCGTTTTCTTGGTCCTGCCACTGGCCGCGGTGTTCCAGGGGGCGCTGGCCAATGGACTGGCCGATTATGCGCGAGCGCTGATCAATCCCGATGTCCGGGCCGCGGTATGGCTGACCTTGGTCATTGCGCTGATCACCGTGCCGCTCAACTTGGTATTCGGCCTGGTGGCATCGTGGTGCCTGGGGCGGTTCAGGTTTCCTGGACGCAGCATCATCATCACGCTCATCGATCTGCCGTTCTCCGTCTCGCCTGTGGTTGCCGGCCTGATCCTGGTGCTGGTATTCGGCAATATCGGTGTGCTCGGGCCGTTCCTGGAAGCCCATGGCATCCAGGTGATCTTTGCAGTTCCCGGCATGGTTCTGGCCACGATGTTCGTCACGTTCCCGTTCATCGCGCGGGAATTGATTCCGTTGGCGGAGGCCCAGGGAAACGAGGAAGAGGAAGCCGCTGCCACTCTGGGAGGTTCATTTTTGCAGACCTTCCGGCACGTGACGCTGCCTCGGCTCCGCTGGGCGCTGTTGTACGGCGTACTGTTGTGCAATGCGCGTGCATTGGGCGAGTTCGGTGCGGTATCGGTTGTTTCGGGGAAAGTGCCGGGCCTGACCAACACGTTGTCGCTGGAAGTGCAGACACTCTATGACGCGTACCAGGTACAGTCAGCCTTCGCTGCGGCTTCCATCCTGGCGGCGCTTGCCATCGTCACGCTGCTGGTCAAGTCGTTCCTGGAATGGCGCCACCGCGACGAATTGCACGCCACCCGCCGTATCAGGACCGCGGAAGCCGTATCGCAATGAACCCCACCGGCACACAGATCGAGATCGCCGGCGTCGCCAAGAGTTTTGGCCCGCATCAGGTGCTGCACGATATCGATCTGGCGGTCCAGCCAGGCGAATTGCTGGCCCTGCTCGGTCCATCCGGTTCCGGCAAGACCACGCTGCTGCGGATCATCGCCGGGCTGGAGCTTGCGGATGCAGGGATGGTGCGGTTCGACCGCGACGACGCGCGGCGTCGCCGTCCGCACGAGCGCGGAGTTGGCTTCGTATTCCAGCATTACGCATTGTTCCGCCACATGACGGTGGCGCGCAATGTCGGGTTCGGCCTCTCGGTGCGCAAGCTGCCGCGTGCGCAGATCGACGCCAAGGTGGCAGACCTGCTGCGGCTGGTGCAGCTTGAACAATGGGCGGACTGTTATCCGTCGCAACTCTCAGGCGGTCAGCGCCAGCGTGTGGCGTTGGCGCGTGCCTTGGCGGTTCAGCCGCGCGTGCTGTTGCTGGACGAGCCGTTCGGAGCGCTGGATGCCGTGGTCCGGCGCGATCTGCGCCGCTGGCTGCGCCGGCTGCATCGGGAACTCAGCATCACCACAATCTTCGTCACCCACGATCAAACCGAGGCTTTCGAACTTGCCGACCGCGTCGTGCTGATGAGTGCCGGACGTATCGCGCAGGTCGGCACGCCGCTGGATGTTTATCGTGCGCCGGCCGATGAATTCGTGATGCGCTTCCTAGGTGAAGCCAATGCCATTCCGTGCGAGAGCCGGAACGGTGTGGTGATCGGAGCGGACGGATTCATCGTCGGACAGATCGAGGAAACTGCGGCGTGCCTCCCTGGCATCGCCTATGTCCGGCTGCGTCACGTGCGGCTACGGCCCGCTGACGGCGGCGGCTGGCGGGTTGCGGATATTGCTCCAGGCGCTGAAGCAGCGCGCGTGATGGTCGCGCGGGGCAATACGACACTCGAGGCCGACATGCCGATGGAGCGGTTGTTGGGCATGTCGCTGCAGCCTGGTGTCGAGGTCAATGTCAGCGTCAGCGCCGGCCGCATGTTCTTCAGCGACAGTGCGGTTCGGCCGAGGGATATCGTGCCCACGCAATGCGTGCCGGCCCCCGAGGCAGCCGCAGCCTCGTCCGATTGAGCTGGCTACACCCTCATCGACGACGATTTCGGGTCGTGGTTTCTCATTCTCAACGGCAGTAGCAAGTTCGAAACAGAGAAATTCTCCGTCCAAATGGCAGCGTGACAATGGCGCAGGGACGGCCCATGACGCGAAGGCGGTCGATGTGCTGGCGGGGGCCCCGATGCTCTCCGCGACCACGCTCGCCGGGATCCTCGGGATTGCGGTCGCCAACGCCATCCGCATCCTCCGCGCACTGGTGGCGGACGGGATCGCGGTCGAGGTGACACACCGCGCGAAGTGGCGACAGTTTGCCCTCCAGGGTCTGACCCCGCTCAGGCAGGTGGTGCGCCCGCCGTATCGCCCCGATCCGACCCGTGGGCGCGGCCGGCCGCGCGACGACAACGGCGAGGATGTGCCGGATGTGGTACCGCCACCGTTTGTCAAGTCGCCGTTAGCGACGGGACCGCTAATCGTGGGGGATCAAGATGTTACACGTGCCGTTAATTTCGGACGGTCTCGTTAATCCCGGAATCTCCTGGCCCGCGCTGCAAGGTCAAGCGCCGATATGCCACGACGCTGAGACCATG
>JASHQG010000471.1 GCA_030037665.1 Acetobacteraceae bacterium | reverse complement strand
AGCCTGTGGAGCCCTCTGTGCTAGACAAGGCGATGAAGCAGGAACTCTTGGTCGCGAGGCCGAGAAGCCCCGCCATTCATGGCGGGAGAAGTCACAGTGGCGTACTCGCACCCGGCTCGCGCCTGCCGTCCTGGCAGGACCTTGCGGCACAGCTTGGCGTTGCCCAGGGCACCGTGCGCGCCGCCTACGAAAAGCTTTCCGCAACGCAGTTCATGGTCGCGTCGCGGGCGACCGGCACTCATTGCGCGGCGGTCTCGCGCTGTCATGTGGTCCGAACAGCCGCCCGATCCGAGCTCGTTCATGGAGATGTACCAGGAGATGACCCAGGGACCCGCCATCTTCCAGATCGGGGTGCCTGCACAGACAGCATTCCCGGCCACTCTGTTCGCGCGGATCCGCTCCCATGCCGTTCGCGCCGAAGCGCGCGCAGCACGGATTTACCCGGATCCTCACGGTGAACTTCAACTACGGCGGGAAATCGCTGTCTATCTCGCCATTGTCCGCGGTATCGAATGTTCGCTCTCACCGGTCATCATAACGGGGCGATACCGCAGCGGCCTGGCACTGGAGTCATCCGCGTCAGGGGCTGACCGACCGCCTCACCCAATAGCGCCGTGGCGGCAACCTGCGAGGAAGACGGCGACGCCACGGGCAGCGTGCGGCTCGATGTCAGCTCGAAGCACCTCGAGCTTCTCGCCGAACAGCGCCCGCATCATGAAGGGCACGAAGATCAGGTCGAGAAAGTATCGCGCGGTGACCGGAAGCCGGTCGGGGGCGAAACAGGGGGCGGTGCCGAGTTCGTCCGATTGCACCGCCTCACCGAGAAGCCGGGCCACCGCTTCGGTGCCGCGCTGGAAAGCCGCGCGGCGGACGCTGTTGGCGAGTTCGGGGAAACGGCGCGCTTCCGAAATCGAGAGGCGCATTAGGTTGACGGTCTCGTCGAGCAGGGCCCGCTCGAGGATCGTCGTGGCGATACCACGCAGGCGTGCCTCCAGGCTGTCTTCGGCAGCAGGCTCGCTTTCGATCCGCGCAACCTTGCCCTCCGTCTCGCGCATGACCACGGCGGTGTACAGAGCCTCTTTCCCGGGAAAGCGGGCATAGATCGTCGGCTTGCCGGCGCCGGCCTGCGCGGCGATTTCGTCGATGCTGGCGCCGGCGAAGCCCCGTTCCAGGAAGACGCGGCGGGCCGCATCCAGGATGCGGGTATCGACCTCGCCCGCCATCTCACGAGGCGGGCGCCCCGCCCGGACGCGCCGTTTCGGCAATCGCTGTTCGGCCAGTTGCTGTCTGCTCATTGGGTCCCCGCTGTGCGATCAGCTCGTCGCAAATATATGTGAACTGAACGGTGTTGTTCAATTCCCGCTTGACGGACGCCCGGGGTCCACGTAATTGAACGATACGGTATCGTTCAATTCTGGCAAGAGGACCGTCATCATGGACCTCGACATTCAGGACCGGCTCGAAACCGGCGCGGCGGATTACGAGGGGCACGATGTCCACGCCCGCGGGCCGTTGCCGAAAGGCCCCTCTGAGATCGACCTTCCGGCGGCGTGGGGTGAGAACACCGCGCCGCGGCGCGGGCTCCTGCGGCGCAATCTTCTGGCATCCCTCTCGGGGCTGGTGCTGTTGGGCGCCGTGTCGGGGGCCGGGTATCTGTACTGGGATTACACCACCCACTTCGAATCGACCGACGACGCCTTCATCGCGGCGCGCCAGTTCGCCGTCGCCCCGAAAGTCGCGGGATACATCACGGACGTGCCGGTGACCGATAACGAGCATGTTGTGGCCGGCCAGGTGATTGCCCGGATTGACGATCGCGACTACCGCACCGCGCTTGCACAGGCCGAAGCGCAGGTGGCAGCCGCGCAGGCGAGCATCGAGAACATCGATGCGCAGACCGCGGTTCAGCAGGCACAGGTGGCGGCGAACCAGTCGCAGATTGAAGAGGCAAAGGCCAGCCTGACCTTCGACCAACAGCAAGAGGCGCGCTACCGGGATCTGGCCCGGACCGGCGCCGGCACGGTTCAGAGCGCCCAGCAGTGGCAATCGCAGCGCGATCAGCAGCAGGCGAGCGTGAAGGCTGCGCAGGCGACACTGGTCGCCACGGTGCGTCAGCTGACTGCGCTGAAGGCACAGCGCGACAGCGCCGAAGCCAATCTCCGCCAAGCAATGGCCCAACGAGACCAGGCCAGGCTCAATCTGTCCTATACGACCATCGTCGCGGCCCAGCCGGGGCGGGTCGTGCAGCTGAGTGCGGCGGTGGGACAGTACGCCCAGGTCGGCACTGCACTCACAATGTTCGTGCCGGATGACATCTGGGTCGATGCCAACTTCAAGGAAATCCAGCTCGATCGGATGCGGCCCGGGCAGGCGGTGACCTTACATATCGATGCCTATCCGCAGCATGCCGTCCACGGCCACGTCGCGAGCGTTCAGCCCGGCTCTGGCACCGCCTTCTCGCTGCTGCCGGCCGAGAACGCCACCGGCAACTACGTCAAGATCGTCCAGCGCGTGCCCGTTAAGATCGTGCTCGACAATCCGCCGGCTGATGTCGCGCTCGGTCCGGGCATGTCCGTGGAACCGACAGTGCGGGTCAATCCGACCCCGTCGCTTGCCCAGCGCCTGGAGAGCGTGTTGTGAGCGCCGCCCTGGCCCGCGCGGGGGCCTTGGAAGGCGCACCCAGCCGTGCGGCCAATCCTTGGCTGATCGCCATCCTGGTCGCGGGCGCGTCCTTCATGGAGGTGCTCGACACCACAATCGCCAACGTCGTGCTGCCTTATATCGCTGGCGGCATGGGAGTGAGCGAGGATGAGGCCTCCTGGGTGGTGACGACGTATCTGGTGGCCAACGCCATCATCCTCACGGCCAGCAGCTATCTTGCCAACCGCCTTGGCCGCAAGACCTTCTTCATGATCTGCCTGATGCTTTTCACGGTCAGCTCGTGGCTGTGCGGCGTGGCGTGGAGCCTGGAGTCGATGCTGTTGTTCCGCCTGCTGCAGGGCTGCGCGGGCGGCGGCATGGTGCCTGTCGCGCAGTCGATTCTGGCCGACGCCTTCCCGCCGCAGAAGCGCGGCCAGGCCTTTGCCGTGTTCGGCGTCGCGGTGGTGGTGGCGCCAGTGGTCGGGCCAACGCTCGGCGGGTGGCTCGCAGACAACGAGTCCTGGCGCTGGTGCTTCCTGATCAATGTCCCTGTCGGCCTGTTTCTGGCAGCGGCGATCGCCGCGATCCTGCACGAGCCTGCGTCCGCCGCCGCGAAGCGCCAGGAATGGCGGCGTCAGTCAGGCGGGTTCGACATAATCGGGTTCGCGCTCGTCGCGACGTTCCTCGGTGCGCTCGAGCTCGCCCTGGACCGCGGGCTCGAGGACGATTGGTTCGGTTCATCGTTCATCACCGGGGTCGTCGCCGTCAGCGCGACGGCATTTGTGCTCATGATCCCGTGGGAGATCAGACACCGCCACCCGGCGGTGGACGTCCGGATGCTGGCGACGCGCCAGTTCGGCGCAAGCTTTCTCGTCATGCTCGCGACCGGCGCCATTCTGTTGGCGACCACGCAGTTCCTGCCGGAATTGGTGCAGCAGGATTTCGGCTACACGGCGACGTGGGCAGGACTGGTGCTTTCGCCGGGCGGCCTCGTCACGATGGTGATGATGTTCGTGGTTGGACGGCTGTCGAACAAGGTGCAGCCGAAATGGCTCATCGTCGCCGGCGCGATCATTATTGCGGGGTCGATGTATCAGCTGACCGACACCTATGCCGACCTCGGGTTCTGGTTCCTCGCACGCTCACGCATGGTGCTCGGCGTCGGGCTGCCGCTGATCTTCGTCCCGATTATGGCCGCTTCGTATGTCGGCGTTCCGCAGGAGAAGACAGATCAGGCCTCGGCGATGATGAACATGGCACGCAACACGGGCGGCTCGATCGGGATCTCGATCGTATCCAACGTGCTGACGCATCGCGAGCAGTTCCATCAGAGTCGATTGGTCGAGCACGCGATTCCGTCGAGCGTGCAGTATCAGCAGACCCTGAATCAGGTGACGAACTATTTCGTCGCGCAGGGCAACTCCCTGATCGACGCGCACCAGCAGGCGATTACCTGGATCGGGCAGCAGGTGCAGACGCAGGCATCGTTCCTCGCATACATGGACGCCTTCTGGGTGCTGATGCTGATCTCTCTCTCTGCCGTGCCGCTGGCATTGACATTGCGCAAGGTCAAGCTCGGCGGCCAGGTCCATATGGGGCATTGAGCGACGCTCTTCCCGACGCATCGGACCTCCGATTCCGTCGCAGCCACGGGAGGAAGGCCTGATCGCGGAGCGGCTGAACCCTGGCCGCTCTCGTGGCGCCATGGCGGCAGGTCGGAATGGACCGGTATCAGCTCCGACCGTCGCCACTTTGCCGCTCGACCCGCGGACGGGCGCAGTGATCTCGCCGATTGTCGCAGCAGCGCCGTGCATCAAGCCGCGCCGCATCCAGGAAGCCATCTCGGAGCAGTTCAGTCTCACGCCCTGCCGCGTCATCAATGTTCCAGGCGTTAATTCGGGCCTTCTCCGGAGGTCGCCGCGAATGGGCGACCCGTATGACATCGAGAAAGGCGACATCACGTACGGGGCGATTCACGTTCGGGGCGCGCTTAACGTGGCCCAGACTTCCTGCTCACCTAGACCGCGCACGCGCAGCTTGCTGGTAAAACGCTTGTAGAGCTTGGCGGTGCAAAGCGGTCATTGATGCGACGGAGCGGTTATTAGAGGGACAGCTCCCCGCCATTTCCTCGTTGAGGCCGGGGTGAGGTGACGATTGGTTAGCCAGAGGCCCGGCGCGGATCGGTCGGCAGGCTCGCCGCACGTCTCGTTTTCCACAGTCACCACCCGAGAGCGGACGGTCCGTCTAGCCAGCCAAACCTGCCATTCGATCGGGGCGTTGCTATAAGGCCGTCTTCCAGCCATTACGGCCTAGATCGCGCTTCGCACACAGCAAGTTTTTTTGCTCTGACCTACGCTCGGCCGCTACGCTTGGCAAATATTTGTTGAACTACTTTATTCCCTGCCTTTTCTAACTAATCATCCGCGTCGCCGATCACGTGTCGCGGTCGGCATTCGACGGGGACAGCATGGCGGTCGAGCAGCGTAATTCGGAGGCCTCCTCCCGTGGCGCGCACGGAGCTGCCCGAGACGGGATAACGATTCGTGGGACTTCTTCCGCCGGTCGTGACCGCGCCGGTCTTCGCCCCCGCAAGCCCGCTAGCGCCGTGTTCACGCTCGACGAATGTGTCGCCGCTGGGAGCATGACCGCCGGCCAGGCGTCGGCGCTCCGCGCGGCCGTCACCAGCCGCAGCAATATCCCGGTCGCCGGCGGTACCTCGACGGGCACGACATTTCAGATGTTTATGGCGCGCCCGAGAGGATTCGAACCCCTAACCCCCAGATCCGTAGTTGCGGGGTTTTCTAATGTTTTGAACGCCCTTTCGCCCCTACCGCACCGCTATTTGCCCGTAAGCCGACGTCTGGCTGGAAGCCATGCTGGCTGCTGTAAAGGCGCGCGCGCGAACCCCGCAGAGGGTATCAGCCAGATCTCGCCGTCCCAGTGCCACCTGCAACCAACCGGACTGCTCCAGCGGCACCGATGCAGGGCCGCGTCGCCCGCCCATAGGTCGGAGGGTGTGTGGATGTGAGGAGGCGCGCGCTGCCAAAAGGCAGCAACCAGCATGCGCAAATTTGCGCACCCTCTCAGGGCCGCGCAGCCGC
>JASHQG010000470.1 GCA_030037665.1 Acetobacteraceae bacterium | reverse complement strand
TTGCGCCGTCTGTCCCGTGCAGCGCCGTGGTAAAGAAATACTTAAGCTCGTACGTGCCGCGCGGCGTCGCGATGTATTTATTCGAGGTCACGCGGCTGACGGTGCTTTCGTGCAGTTCCACCGCCTCGGCGATATCGCGCAGGATCAGCGGGCGCAAATGTGCGACCCCGTGGCGCAGGAAACCGTCCTGCTGGCGGACGATTTCAGCTGCAACCTTCAGGATTGTCTGGGCGCGCTGTTGCAGCGAACGCACCAGCCAGTTGGCGTTGGCCAGGCGCTCGGCGAGAAACACGCGCTCCTCTTTCCGTGCGCGGGGTGCGACACGGGCGTAGAACCGCTCGTTCACCAGAACGCGTGGCATAGTGTCGGGATTGAGCTCCAGGAGCCACGTCTCATCCAGGTTCTGCCGCATGAGAATGTCGGGAATGACAAGCTGCGCCGGGGTATCGTCCCAGGACGCGCCTGGCTTCGGATCGAGCGCGCGCACCTCGCTGATCATCTCGCCGAGGTCCTCGGCATCGACACCACAGAGCGTCATAAGCTTGCGCGTCTCGTGCCGTGCCAGCAGCTCGAGGTTGTCGAGCAGGGTCTGCATCGCCGGGTCGAGCCGGTTGCGGTCGAGCAGCTGCGCGGCGAGGCACTCGCGCAGATCGCGGGCGAATAGGCCAGGCGGATCGAAACCCATCATGGTGGCGCGCACCGCCTCGATGCGCTCGACCGGCAATCCTGTCGCGCCGGCCACGGCCACCGGGTCTGCCGTCAGGCGGCCGGCCGGTGACAGCAGGGCGATGAGATAGGCGCCAATCATCCGCTCCACCGGGTCGGTGAAGGTCAGGCGCAGCTGCTCGCCAAGGTGTTCGCGCAGCGGGCGCCTGGCGTCGGCCATATCCTCGATGCCGCGATCGTCATCGGCAAAGCTCTGGTCCCCGCCGCGACCGTTGATCCGGCCGAAGGACGGTCCGCCATCGGCCACACTGCCCGGGTCGTAGTTGTTGCTCTGATCGGCATCGAGCGGCGCGGCAGCCTCGGAGGGGAGGGTCACGGCGGTAGCGGCCGACACCGCATCGGTCGGTCTGACGGTGTCAACCACCACCTGGTCAGGGGCAGGCCGCTCGCCGACGCCGGCGTCGGCGCTCTCATCACGCTCCAGGAGGGGGTTCCGCTCCAGCTCCTCCTCCACGAAGCTGGCAGCCTCGAGGTTCGAATACTGCAACAGCTTGATCGCCTGACGCAGTTGCGGCGTCATGACCAAGGTCTGGGTTTGCCGGAGGTCGAGGCGCGGAGCGATCGCCATGACAAGGAGTTATCGGCCCGCCCCGGGCGGGTCAATGGGTTTCGGCAATCCTCAATGCAAGAAGCGTGCTAGAGGCTGAATCGCTCTCCCAGATACACCCGACGCACGTCGGCGTGCGCGACGACCTCCCTCGGAGCCCCCTCCATCAACACCGCTCCGTCGTGCATGATGTACGCACGATCAATGATTTCCAGCGTCTCCCGGACGTTGTGGTCGGTGATCAGGACGCCGATGTCGCGGTCCTTCAAATGCGACACGAGATCGCGGATCTCTCCGACCGCGATCGGGTCGATGCCGGCCAGCGGCTCGTCCAGCAGGATGTAGGACGGCTGGGTTGCCAGCGCCCGGGCAATCTCGACCCGGCGGCGCTCGCCGCCGGACAGCGCAAGCGCCGGCGTGCGACGCAGATGACCGATGCCGAACTCCGCGAGCAGCTCGTCCAGCATCAGATCGCGGGTGTTGGGATCCGGCTCCACCACCTCGAGGGCGGCCATGATGTTTTGCTCGACGTTGAGGCCGCGGAACACACTGGCTTCCTGCGGCAGGTAGCCGATCCCCATCCGGGCGCGACGGTACATCGGCAGCGCGGTGATGTCCGCCCCGTCCAGAGAGATCGCGCCGGTCTCGGGCCGCACCAGGCCGACGATCATGTAGAACGTGGTGGTCTTGCCGGCGCCGTTGGGCCCAAGCAAGCCAACCGCTTCGCCGCGGCGCAGCCTGATCGACACGTTTCGCACAACGGGGCGCTTCTTGTAGGTCTTGCCGACGCCCCGCGCGACCAGTCCGCCTGCTCCGGGTACAACCCGGAGGTCAGGACGGAGAAGAGTGTCGGTAGCGCGACCGCTCATGGCTTGCTCCGCGTCGCCGGTTTGGGGGGCGGTCCCGCGGGCGCGGCCATTGCCTGGTTGGTCTGATCGTTCGGCACCAACAGGCCCTGAACGCGGCCGGTATCGCCGGCGAGCAAGCGCGAGATGCCTGTCTTCATGTTGACCTCAGCCTCGGACCCGGCAAGCTGGTTCTGCCCCCGTGTGATGCGGACCTCTCCCAGCACGCGCGCAATGCCGGTGTCCGGCACGTACACCCCCCGATCGCCGGTTACTGTATCCGTCACAGTGCGGATCGATACGTGGCCGTACGCCTCGACCTTTTCGAGCTTGCCCGACGATGTCAGTGGGTCGGCGTTCGGGTCGGGCGGCTTCGCCGCGACCTGCGTGGCGGCCGGGGTCGATTGCGTGGGGGACGTGTAGGCAACCAGTGTGTCGGCGGCGAGCCGCCGGCCATCCTTGGTGACCACGACCGCGTCGCCGCGTGCCACGGCCATGTGCCGGGCCGACCAGTATTCCAGGTCGTCACGCGCTGTCAGCACGTCGTTCGGTGTGGTCAGCCTGAGGTTATGCCCCGTCAACACCAGCACAGCCTGGTCGATGTCGTAGGTCGCGAGGTCGCCCTGCGCCATGTCGGTCGGTGTGAAGATGTGGACGTTGCCCTCGGCCTGCAGGCGATACACTTCGTTGCCGGCCGTGTCGGTGTCCGCCGTCATGCCCGTCTGTGCCGACTGGGCCGGCTGTGCCGACTGGGCCGGCTGTGCCGACTGGGCCGACTGGGCCTGCTGTGCCGGCTGTGCCGGCTGTGCCGACTGGGCCTGCTGTGCCGGCTGGGCGGTCTTTGCCGACGGGGCGGTCTGTGCCATCTGGCCCGGCTCGGACGTTTGTGTCGGCTGGCCCGGCTGCGCCGATTGCCCGGCCGCGCCGGCCTTCTTGCGATACCAGGCAATCAACCTGTCCGCCGTGACAGTCACATTGCCTCGCACGGCCTTCGCATCGCCGCGGGCGATCACTTCGTGATCGGCCTGGCGCCACTCGATCCCATCGACCGATGTGATCGAAATCGGACCTCCGTGCGAGAGATCAATCGGCTGCGCCATCGCGCCAGGCGGAAGAACGGCGAATGCGAGAGCTGCAACGGCGAATGCGAGAGCTGCAACAGCGAATGTCCGAATCGCGGCATTCACGGCTGGGCGCTGTTCAGTACGAGGTGGGCCGGCCCGGCGAACTGGATGATGGCGCCCTTGTCGAGCAGGGTAAATCCGTGAGCGTCCAACGTGCCGAACGGGCCTTCGGCATGCACCGGCTCGGCGCCGGCCGCGGCCGAATTCTTCAAATCTACCGTTGCGCTGGCGGTAACCATGGTCGTGCCGTCATCGCGATACAGGGTGACATGGTGCGACAGATCAAGCTCGTCGCGGTGCTGGGTGTAGACCCCTTTCTTCGCCTGCAGCATCAGCCAGGTGCCATCGGTCAGGGTGATGTCGCCCTTCGGCAGCGTCAGGTTCACCCGCTCCGGGTCGACCTGGTGCGCGACGGACGCGGTGAGGGTGTAGGGGCGGCCCTGCTGGTCCACACCTCGATAGCGGGCGTCGGTCATGGTTGCGCCCTGAACGGTCCCGCTGACACCGGCGAATGACATCCGCGCCTGATCGGACGCGCGGTCCAATTCCGGCCACAGTGCAATGGTGGACAGGAGCGCGAGGGCGAAGACGGGCAGCAGCCACTTCGTGAGCGTGATCATCACGCGCCGCCGGGCGATGTGGCGCTGGCTCGGCATGTGATGCATGCGTGCTGCCGCGCTGGCGATCAGGCGCGCGCCCGGACGGCGCTTCGGCGCGTCCAGAACCGGGCTCGGATGAACGCTCATGCCAGCCCCGCCCGAAGCAGATCATGGACATGCAAAATGCCAGTCGGTCGGCCGTTTGGATCGACCACGAAAAGGGCGGTGATCGGCCGTTCCGGGTCGTTCATGACGCGGAGCGCTTCGGCCGCCAGCGCGTCCGGTCCGATGACCCGCGGCGAGGCGGTCATGATGTCCCTCACGCGCCGGTCGAGCAAACCGGGACCCATCGCGCGTCTCAGGTCACCATCGGTCAGGATGCCCACCAGCCGGGCATCGGTCCCGACGACACCGAGGCAGCCGAAACGCTTCGCCGTCATCAACAGGAGCGCCCGGTCCATGGGCGTGTCCGGCGCGGCGAGCGGCATCGCATCACCGGTGTGCATCAGTTCCCGCACACGGCGGAGCCGGGCACCGAGCCGCCCGCCCGGATGGATCCGGTGGAAGTCCGCGGCGGTGAACCCGCGCCACGTCAGCAAGGCGACGGCCAGAGCGTCGCCCAGCGCCATCTGCATGGTTGTCGAGGTGGTGGGAGCCAGCCCCATCGGGCACGCCTCTGCGGCTGAAGGCAGCACCAGCGCCACGTCGGCGGCGGCGGCGAGGGCAGAACCGGCACGCGCGGTGATCGCGACCAGCGGCAGCGCGAACCGGCGGCTGTGAGCGACAAGGTCGGCCAGTTCGGCGGTTTCACCGGAGTTGGAGAGTGTCAGAACCGCGTCACCGGCAACGACCATACCAAGGTCGCCGTGCGACGCCTCCCCGGGGTGAACAAACAGCGCCGGCGTGCCGGTGGAGGCGAACGTCGCAGCAATCTTGCGGCCGACCAGGCCGGATTTGCCCATTCCGCTGACCACCACGCGCCCCGTCGCCGACGCCAGGAGATCGACGGCACGGGTGAATGTCTCATCGAGTCCAGCGGCCAGCGCGCGCAGACCCACCGCCTCGGTGGCCAAGACCGAGCGCGCCACGTCGAGATCAGCGCGGGCCGCCGTGAGGGCGGCGACGGCAGTCATAGGCGATAGAACCCCTCGTGGGTGTTGCGCTGCATCAGCCATTCTATGAGCCTGCGCATTGGCACGGGTCAACCACCAGAGATTGTCGAAAGGTTACGCGGAGAAACACCGCCGGTGGTTGCGCAGTGCCGCAGCTTTCCCGTTGTGGCGAGTCAGTGGTGGAAAATGTCCGGATCCTCGTAGCCGAGCACGTCCAAACGCGCGCGTGCTGGCAGAAAAGCGAAACATGCCTCGGCGAGATCCAGCCGCTGTTCGCGCACGAGCAGTGCTTCCAGTTTCGACCAAAGAGCGTGCAGATGGAGGACGTCTGACGCGGCGTAGGCGAGTTGTTCCGCCGTCAGCTCAACCGCGCCCCAATCCGACGTTTGTTGCTGCTTCGAGAGGTCTACCCCGAGCAAGTCCTTTGACAGATCCTTCAGGCCGTGGCGGTCCGTGAATGTGCGCGTCAGTCGCGCGGCGATCTTGGTACAGCGGACCGGTGCCACGGCGATGTCCAGGCTGTACTGCAGGACAGCGACGTCAAAGCGCGCGAAGTGCATCAGCTTGACCGTCGTGGGATCCGCCAGCAGACGCTTCAGGTTCGGGCAGTCAAAACCGCACCCGCCGAGCGACGGCGGAATGAGTTGCACCAGATGCGCGTGCCCGTCGCCGGCCGACAACTGTACCAGGCAGAGGCGGTCCCGGTGCGGGTTGAGCCCCATCGTTTCGGTATCGACGGCCACCATCGGACCGAGGTTGAAGCCTTCCGGCAGGTCATGCCGGTGCAGGTGGATCGTGCCGCCCGGCATGAACTGGGTGGTGCTCATGATTGATCTGACCACTGACGACTGAGAACTGACACCGGCCTTGGTGCCCAGGAGAAGACTCGAACTTCCACGACCTTGCGGCCACAGGTACCTGAAACCTGCGCGTCTACCAATTCCGCCACCTGGGCATCAGGGCGTTCCGCACGAGACGGAACAGAGCGGCAGGGGGCGCGGTGTAGCGGCCGGCTTGGCGCGCGTCAACGGGCTGGACCAGCGCTGTTTGCCTGCGGCTCGGGCCGGGCAATCATGTGCGGACGGCGAGGGGAAAGGTAACGACATGTCCATACGCACCGGCGGCGTTCGATGGTCGCTGATGCTCCTTCTCCTCGCGCCCATCACATTCGTCATGTCACTGGATCGCACGGCTCTCGCTGTCGCCGCCCCGACCATCCAGCACGAGTACGAGTTCTCCCTCATCGAGATGTCGGTGATCCTGACGAGCTTCTCCTGGACCTACGCACTGCTGCAGGTCCCCGGCGGCTGGCTGGCGGAGCGCTTCGGCCCGCGCCGCATGCTGTTCTGGGCCAACAGCCTCTGGTCGGTGCTGACGGCAGCGACGCCGCTCGGGTTCAACCTGGCCTCGTTCGTCACGCTGCGGGCGCTGTTGGGCGTGGGCCAGGCGGCCGACTGGCCAAGCTCGATCGTCGCCATCCGCCGTTGGTTTCCGCTGCGCGAACGCGGCAAGGGTAATTCGATCCTGCTGGGTGGCCTGTATCTGGGACCGATCGCGGCGGCGCCGGTCACGACATGGGTGATCGCTGAGTTCGGCTGGCGCTGGGCGTTCTACGGCTACGGTGCCCTGGGCATGCTACTCGGCATCGCATGGTGGGCGTTCTTCCGCGATCATCCGGCGCAGCATCCGCACATCACGCCTGAGGAAGTGGCACTGATCGGCGAGGATGCCGCGCAACGGGCGCCGCCGATCCCCCCCGGCGCCTTCGGGCGCTGCCTGGGGGAGGTCCAGTTCTGGGCGATCGGAATGCAGTACTTTTTCCTTGTGATGATTCAGAGCTTTTACGGAACCTGGCTGCCGACTTATTTGGTTACGGCGCGGCACCTGTCGGTGAAGGCCATGGGGATCTACGCCTCACTGCCGTGGGCGGCGATGTTCGTTTCCGTCTTCATCACCGGCGCAGTGGCTGACGTGATCCTTCGCCGGACGGAATCGGTCTGGGCGACACGCGTGCCACTGGCGATCGGTGGTTTTGTGGTGAGCGCGGTCACGCTGATGGCGGCGGCGCAGGCGCCTTCCATCCCACTGATGCTGGCGCTGCTCTGCCTGTCGCTGGCGTCGGTTGGCGTGACGCAGGTGTCGATCTGGCCGTCCACGCAGGATCTGGGGCACGGTGCGACGGGCCTCGTTTCCGGGTGGACAAACTTCTGGGGAAATGCCGCGGGCGTGGTGGGGCCGATGTTGATGGCCGCGCTGGTTAAGTGGACCGGAAGCTGGTCGGGCGCGATGATCGGTATCTCGTTGTCGGGCGTGGCGGGCGCGGTGCTGTGGTTATTCGTGCATCCGCAACGGCCGCTGGTGGCGCTCGCCACACCGGAGCCTGGCGAGGTGCACGGCCGGCGCACGTGAACGCTCGTCCGTGCACGTCTCCATCGACGCGAGCTCTCCGACGCAAAGCCGGGATGGTGTGACGGGCCCGACGCACACTGTTGCCGCCGGTTCTATCGGGCGGCATGTCCGGACACCATTGTGGTCATGCTGAACAACAGTGATGCGCTGACGTTTCCCGATGCCAATCACGACGCGGGAAAGGTCCGCGCAGCCAGCGCCATCAACGGCTACATCGGGTATGACGACGGGCCATGATGCATCGTTCGGTCCCCATGAAGAGCGTGCGCCGATGTCATCGGCTCGCAACCAGCGCCGGCTTCGCGCTCTTCGAGCCGCAGGTCACACCCGGCTGCGATCCGTCCCGGTCAAGCGCGAAAGACCTGCA
>JASHQG010000058.1 GCA_030037665.1 Acetobacteraceae bacterium | reverse complement strand
CCGCCACCACCCGTGTTCATCGGTGGCTGACGATCGGTGCGATGTCGCGCCCTGTACCAGATGAGGCCCTCTCACGCGGTTGGCCGTGTCGGCCGACAGCGTGGCGGTCATTGCCAGGGCGGGGCGCGCCTTGCAACGACCGACAGCACAGGTTCGGCGGATCCATCGAGGCATGCGCGCGATCTTGGCCATCGCGACGACGACGGCAAGACCACCACCGGTGCGCGTTTCCCTTGCCTGCCGCCGCGGCTTAGGCTCCGGGCAGACGATAGGGAGCGATTGTCCATGGAGTTTGGCATCTTCCACGAGTTTCCGTCCCTGCCCGGGCGGTCAGACGCGCAAGCGTTCGCCCAGGCTTTCGAAATCGTGGAAGGCGCCGAGCGGTGGGGCCTGGATGCGATCTGGCTGGCGGAGCTGCATTTCGATCCGGAGCGCTCGGTGCTGTCGTCACCGATGTGCATCGCCAGCGCGATTGCGGCGCGCACCAGCCGCATCAAAATCGGCATTGCGGTTCAGGTGCTGCCGCTCTGCAATCCGCTGCGTATCGCCGAGGAAGCCGCGACGGTGGACCAGATCAGCCGCGGGCGCCTGATCTTCGGCGTCGGTCGCAGCGGAGTGGCAAAAACATATGAGGCGTACGGCGTGCCTTATGCGGAAAGCCGTGACCGCTTCGCGGAAACGCTGGAGATCATCGTCACGGCATGGTCCGCGCCGGTCGTCTCCTATTCGGGGCGGTTCCACAGCTTTCAGGACGTGACGGTGACGCCCGAGCCGTTCCAGAAGCCGCGGCCGCCGATCCGCGTCGCCGCGACCAGCCCTGACACCTACGCGACGTGCGGGCGCCAGGGGCTGCCGATCTTCCTTGCGGTGCGCCACGAGGACGCGCGGATCTTTGCGCCGCAGATCGCCGCGTATCGCGAGGCGTGGCGCGTCGCGGGGCATCCTGGCGAGGGCAAAGTGTTCCTGCGCGCTCCGGGCTATCTGGCAGAGACAGAGGCTCAAGCGCGGCGCGATGCCGAGCCAAGCCTCATGCATTATTTCCGCGCGCAGTCCAAGCTGCTCGCGGATTCTGCAGGGCGCGCTGGCGTCGATGCGGCCGACCGACGGTTCAAAACGGCCGAGCGCCTGGCGACAATCACGTATGAAGAGACGTTGCGGGGGTCCGTCTTCATCGGCACGCCCGACAGTGTCAGTGCGCAGATCGCAGCGCTGCGGGAAGATCTCGGGCTGGCTGGGGTGCTGATCGAGCTGAACGCGGGCGGGAAGATCCCGCATGAGCGGGTGATGTCGGCAACGCGGCTGCTGTGCCAGGAGGTGCAGCCGCGGTTTCATTGACGAGAGAACCCCCTCCCGCCGGGCGGGAGAGGGTTGCGGTCGTCAGGTGTTCATCGCGTCGAAGAAGTCGTTGTTGGTCTTGCTGTACTTCAGCTTGTCCAGCAGGAACTCCATGGCATCCACGGTGCCCATCGGATTCAGGATCCGTCGCAGCACCCACATCTTCGATAGCGTCCCCTTCTCCACCAGGAGCTCTTCCTTACGCGTGCCGCTCTTGGTGATGTCGATCGCCGGGAACGTCCGCTTGTCGGAGAGCTTGCGGTCCAGGATGATTTCCGAGTTGCCGGTGCCCTTGAACTCTTCGAAAATCACTTCGTCCATGCGGCTGCCGGTGTCGATCAGCGCTGTTGCAATGATCGTCAGGCTTCCGCCTTCCTCGATGTTGCGTGCGGCACCGAAAAACCGCTTCGGCCGCTGTAGTGCGTTGGCATCAACACCACCGGTCAACACCTTGCCGGACGACGGCACCACGGTGTTGTAGGCGCGCGCCAGGCGGGTGATCGAGTCGAGGAGGATCACCACGTCGCGCTTGTGCTCGACGAGGCGCTTGGCCTTCTCCAACACCATCTCCGTGACCTGCACATGGCGCGTGGCCGGCTCGTCGAAGGTCGAGCTGATTACCTCGCCCTTCACGCTCCGCGCCATGTCGGTGACTTCCTCGGGCCGCTCGTCGATCAGCAGCACGA
Organism: Acetobacteraceae bacterium; assembly: GCA_030037665.1. Lineage (GTDB taxonomy): Bacteria > Pseudomonadota > Alphaproteobacteria > Acetobacterales > Acetobacteraceae > JASHVB01. The sequence continues at coordinate 1,277 of JASHQG010000058.1, read as the reverse complement.
TCAGGAAGACTTCCGGGTGGTTGGTTGCGATCGCCGTTGCGATGTTCTGCAGCATGACCGTCTTGCCGGTGCGTGGCGGCGCGACGATCAGTGCACGCTGGCCCTTACCGATCGGACTGATCAGGTCGATGACGCGGGGTGTGTAATCCCTGGTCGGTCCTTTCGCGACCGACTGGAAGTTCTCGACCTCCATGACCAGACGCTGGTCGGGGTAGAGCGGTGTCAGGTTATCGAAGTTAATGCGGTGCCGCACCGCTTCCGGTGGCTCGAAATTGACCGTGTCGACCTTCAAGAGGGCGAAGTAGCGCTCGCCATCCTTCGGCGAGCGGATCTGACCTTCGACAGTGTCGCCCGTGCGCAGGCCGAAGCGCCGCACCTGGTTGGGACTGACATAGATATCGTCGGGGCCCGGCAGGTAGTTGGCTTCCGGACTGCGCAGGAAGCCGAAGCCGTCGGGCAGGATTTCCAGCGTTCCTTCGCCGTGGATGGCCTGGTCGTTCTCGGCGAGATTTTTCAGGATCGCGAACATCATATCCTGCTTGCGCAGGGAGGAAGCGTTCTCGATCTGCAATGATTCGGCGAAGCTCAGCAGGTCGGAGGGTGATTTAGCCTTCAGTTCGGCCAGGTGCATCGGGATGCCTCAAGAGAGATACACAGACGAGACACGGGCTGAACGCTCCGAGGGCTTGGCCGCACATCCGTAGCGGATGGTTGGCGGCGTCTCGTCTGATTGGTGAGTTCGGGGGGCGGCCAAATGACGCCACCCGGTCAGGAGGGAGGGCCACAGGCTAGGAGATCCGGCCCCTTTCCGTCAACCGGCAGGTGGCGGTGGGCCGTGCGGATGTCAAGGGGGTTAGAGGCAGCGAGCGAAAACTACCCGTGCATGACCGGTTTTGACCGCCGGCGCCGGCCCCACGGCCCCGCTCTCAGAACCACGAAGTCGCGTCGTCCTCGCCTACCCGAGCCTCCACCGGGACTTTGTGGGGACGTGGTCCGGAGTTCCTTGGCGGTGCCAGCGCCGCCCGTCGTGTCGCTGTCGCCGACAGTGAAACCGGCCGCAAGAAGGCGGAAACCCCACGGTGGATGATTTGTCCACGGTTAGAAGGGCCGGACGATCACCATGATAACGATCACCACCAGGAGGACGGTCGGGAGCTCGTTGGCAATGCGGTAGAAGCGGGCGGGCCGGGTGTTGTGGTCCATCAGGAAGTCTCTACGCCAGCGCGCGAGCATGCCGTGGAAGCCGATCATCAGGATCACCGCTGTGAGCTTCGCGT
>JASHQG010000469.1 GCA_030037665.1 Acetobacteraceae bacterium | reverse complement strand
GGCATGCTACGCCGCGAGCAATCCCGCATCGGCGAAACAATCGGCGACGAGATGGGCGCGCGCCGGAGGAGCCTTTTCTATCTGGAGCGGCTGCGGCTGACCCACGCGGTGCTGACCGCACTCGCCACCGGCGGGGTGATCGTCTGGGGCGTGACGCTGTGGCAGCACGGCCAGGCGTCGGTTGGCGATCTGGTGCTGATCACCAGCCTCGCCTTCACCATTCTGCACGGCACGCGCGACCTCGCGGTGGCGCTCGTGGACCTCACGCAGCATGTGGCGCGACTGGAGGAAGCGATCGCCTCCTTGCTGATCCCACACGACCTGCCAGACCGTCCCGGCGCGCAGCCGATGCGCCGTGGCCGTGGCGAAGTGACGTTCGAGGACGTGGACTTCGCCTATCCGGGCCGCGCGGCCGTGCTGCGCGGGTTCGACCTGGACATCGCGCCCGGTCAGCGCGTCGGGCTGGTCGGCTACTCCGGCGCGGGCAAGTCCACGGTGCTGGCGCTGCTGCAGCGATTCTATGATGTACAAGCTGGCTCTATCCGCATCGACGGGCAGGATATCGCCGAGGTGACGCAGGAGACCCTGCGCCAGTCGATGGCCATCGTGCCGCAGGATATCTCCCTGTTCCATCGTACGGTTCTCGAAAACATTCGCTACGCCAAGCCGGATGCGACCGAGGCCGAGGTGTTGCGCGCCGCGGAGATGGCACACTGCCGTGACTTCATCGAGGCGCTGCCGGACGGCTTCGACACCATGGTCGGCGACCGCGGCGTCAAGCTGTCAGGCGGCCAGCGGCAGCGGCTGGCAATCGCACGGGCATTGCTGAAGGACGCGCCGATCCTGCTGCTCGATGAGGCGACGAGCGCGCTCGACAGCGAGTCCGAACGGGCTATCCAGGCAGCACTCGATCGGTTGATGGCCGGGCGCACGGTGATCGCGATCGCCCATCGGCTGTCCACGCTGAAGAGCTTCGACCGCATCATCGTGATGGATCATGGGCGGATCATCGACGACGGCGCGCCGGACGAGCTGGCCGCACGGCCGGGTCCGTATCGTGACCTGCTGCGCAAACAGACGATCGAGCCGCTGCCCGCGGCGGCGTGAGTTCGCCGCTGCATTGCGAGTGGAGTGACGACGCAAGCTCGGTCCCGCTTGGTCCGGGACCGGGTCGGCTGCGTCGCTTGCGCCGCTCGCGATGACAGACCCGCGTCCACTGCTTGCCGTCGACGGCGACAACTTCGCGCACCGCGCCTATCACGGGGTACCGGCGACGATCCGACGTGCGGGCGACCGGCCTGCCGGTGCGATCATCGGCTTCGCAAACTTCCTGCTGCGGCTGTACCAGGTCGAACAGCCTCGCGCGGTTCTGGTCGGTTGGGACACGCTCGATGTGCCGAACTTCCGCCAGCGTCTCTTTCCGGCCTATCAGAGCGGTCGGGTGTTCGATGCGGCAGTACTCGAGCAACTGACCCTCATCCCGGACTTCGTGCGCGCCTGTGGCTTCGCCAATGGCAAGGTTTCCGGTTTCGAGGCGGACGATTTCCTGGCTGCCGCCACCGCCTATGAAATGCGTCGCGGTGGAACCGTTCTCGTGGCGAGCGGCGACCGTGATGCGTTCCAGCTGGCCTCGCCCGCGACGACGATCCTGCATCCGCTGAAAGCCGGCCAGATGGCACGCATCGGTCCGGCCGAGGTGCTGGACCGCTATGGGGTCGAGCCGCGCCAGGTGCCGGACTTTATCGCGCTGCGGGGCGATCCCTCGGACAAGCTGCCCGGCGCGCGTGGCATCGGTGCCAGAACGGCGGCCAATTTGCTCCGCCAGTACGACACGCTCGAAGGCGTGCTGGCGGACGGCCGTTTCGCGGAGCAAGCCGAGGCGCTGATGCTGTACAAACGGATCGCCACCATGGATCCCGCCGCGCCACTGCCGGCGCTGGATGATCAGACGCCGACCTGGGCAACCGCTGCGGCGCTCGCACGCGAATGGGGCCTGCCGCGCCTGGCCGCGCGCATCCGCGACATAGACCGCACCGCCGGAACCCAGGCGCGATAACCCGGCCCGGGCGAACGTTGGCTGCGCCCCACGTCTGCCGCCGCGGCGAGTTGCCGTCGCCGGACCCGGAACGCTCTCTTGCGCACCGCAATCGTGCGATCGGCCGCATGCCGCCGCTCGCCCTCTGTGCGGGATCCATGACACGCTGCGTTGCGGGCGATAGGTTGGCTGCCCCTGCCGAGGCCCTGCCCCGTGCCGCGACTCGTCGCCGTGTCCAACCGCGTCGCCCCGATCCAGGAGGGTGAACCCACCGCCGGCGGTCTCGCCGCAGGCGTGCTTGACGCGTTGAAACAGCAAGGCGGGATCTGGGTCGGCTGGAGCGGCGAGATCACCGCCGAATCAACAGCGAACCCCGCGCGCACCGTCGGGCCGATCGCGCTCTACACGATCAACCTCTCCCGCAAGGACTATGACGAATTCTACCGTGGCTTTGCCAACGCCACACTGTGGCCGACACTGCATTACCAGATCGGGCTCGCCCAGTTCGACTGGAACGATTTTGCCGGCTACCGTCGCGTCAACGACCTGTTCGCGCTGGCGGTCTCGCAGGTTGTGCGATCAGACGATCTGATCTGGGCGCACGACTACCATCTCTTGTGTTTCGCAGAGGCGTTGCGCGCCGCAGGCGTCACCAACCGCATCGGCCTGTTCCTGCACACGCCGTTTCCCGCGCCGGCGGTGTTCATGACAATCCCATCGCATGCCGCGTTGATCCGTGCGATGTGCGCATTCGACCTGCTCGGTTTTCAGACCGAGACCGATCGCACCGCGTTCAGCGACTATGTCGTGCGCCAGGCTGGCGGCAAGGCGGGGCACAATGGCACGCTGCATGTTTTCGGCCGGTCGCTTAGGACCGGCGTGTTCCCGATTGGTGTCCACGTCGATGAAGTGCGCGTGCAGGCTGAGGATCCTGTCAACCGCCGCCTTGCCACGCGTCTGCGCACCACCTTGCGCGAACGGCTGATCCTGAGCGTCGACCGGCTGGATTATTCCAAGGGCCTCCGCCAGCGTTTCACGGCATTCGAACGCTTCCTGGAGGAATACCCCGAGCACCGCGGCAAAATAACCTTCATGCAGATCGCGCCACCGTCGCGATCAGATGTGCAACCCTATCGCGAAATCCGCCGCGAGTTGGAAGCCGAAGCTGGACGCATCAACGGTCGTTTCGCCGACGTGGACTGGGTGCCGTTGCGTTATCTGAATCGCGGTTTTCCGCGCAACGTGCTGATGCCGCTCTACGCCGAAGCTGAGGTGGGGTTGGTAACCCCGCTGCGTGACGGCATGAACCTGGTGGCAAAGGAATATATAGCAGCGCAGGACCCCGACGATCCGGGTGTGCTCGTGCTCTCGCAGTTCGCCGGTGCCGCGGTGGAACTGGACGCAGCCCTGCTGGTCAATCCATACGATCAGGCCGGCATGGCGGCTGCTCTGGATCGCGCATTGTCGATGCCGCTCGAGGAGCGCCGCGAGCGCCATGCTGCCATGCTGCACGTGATGCGCGTGCACAGCCTGGAGCGGTGGCGGGACCGGTTCGAAGCGGCGCTGCGCACCCCCTGACATGCGCACCCTGACCTGTCGCGCGCTGACCTGTCGGGCCCTGACCTGTCGGGCCCTGACCTTGGTCCGCAGCTCGGACACGCCTATACTCGCCGGTAAGCATTACGAGGAGACCCCCGCCAATGGCGATCACCATCGCACCGCTGCACCAGCATTTCGTCGGCTCCGTGACGGGCATCGACATCTGCCGGCCGTTGACTCGAAGCGAGGTGGCGGAGCTCGAGGCGGGCATGGATCGTTACGGCGTGCTGGTGTTTCACGGCCAGCCGCTAACCGACGAGCAGCAGTGCGCGTTCAGCCGGAATTTCGGCGAGCTGGAGGTGACGCTGGCGGGGCAGATGGCGAAGCCGGAGCACCGGCGCTTCGGCGATCGGCTCGAGCTCGGCGACATCTCCAATCTCAGCGGGAACGACGGCGCGCTCCGGGCGCGCGACGACCATCGGCGCATGTATGCGCTGGCGAACCAGCTGTGGCACTCGGATGCGTCATTTCGCGCCATTGGCGCGGGCTACACGCTGCTGCACGGGCGTGTCATCCCAAGCCGGGGCGGCAATACCGAGTTTGCTGACATGCGCGCGGCGTACCACGCGCTCGACGACGCAATGAAGGCAGAAGTTGAAGACTTGATCTGCGAACACTCGATTGTTTTCTCGCGCGAGCAGATCGGGTGGCGGGTCGACAGTGAGACGGACGCGGACAAGTTGAAGCCCGTGCGGCACCGGCTGGTGATCACGCATCCCGTGACGGGGCGCAGGTCGCTCTATCTGTCCTCTCATATTGGGGGGATCGTCGGCTGGCCGGTGCCGGAGGCGCGTGCGTTCATCCGCGACCTGACAGAGCACGCGACCCAGCGGGAGTTTGTGTATTCGCATGCATGGCAGGTGAATGACCTGGTCATGTGGGACAATCGCACCGTCATGCACCGCGCCCGGCGGTTCCGCGATCTGAAGGAGGTGCGCGACCTGCGGCGCACGTCGATCAAGGGTGTAGGACTGGAAGTACCCGTGCTCGCCGCAGCGGAATGATCCACGTCCGCCCGCTGCATCCGTTGTTCGTCGGCGAAGTCGCCGGCATCGATACCACTGGCGATCTCTCGGCCGAGAATGTGCGCGCGATCCGGGCGGCCGCGGATCGCTATGCAGTCCTGGTGTTCCGCAACCAGCGGTTGACCGACGAGCAGCAGCTCACGTTCAGCCACAGTTTCGGGGAGTTGGAGGAAACGCGCGGCACCGGTATTTCCAAGCCTGGAGAACAGCGACTGCATCCGGCGTTCGCGGATGTGTCGAATCTGGACAAGAACAATCGGCTGCTGGCGCGGGATAACCGGCGGCGGTTGTACAGCCTCGGCAATATGCTCTGGCACTCCGACAGTTCGTTCAAGCCGATTCCGGCGAAGTATTCGATCCTGTCCGGTCGGGTGGTGGCACCGCACGGGGGCGACACGGAATTCGCAGACATGCGAGCGGCCTATGATGCGCTGGATGAGGCGACGAAGACCGAGTGCAAGGGGCTGATTTGCGAACACTCGCTGATCTATTCGCGCGAAATGCTGGGGTTCGACGATCTGACGGAAGACGAGCGTGCGACGATGCGCCCGGTGCGACAGAGCCTGGTGCGCACCCATCCCGGCAGTGGGAGGAAGTCGCTGTACCTTGCGTCGCATATCGGCACGATCATCGGCTGGCCGGTCCCGGAAGCGCGTGCGTTCATCCGTGACCTGACCGAACATGCCACGCAGCCGCAGTTCGTTTACGCACACAAATGGCAACCGTTCGACCTGGTGATGTGGGACAATCGCTGCACGATGCATCGCGTGCGGCGCTACGATAATTCGCAAGCGCGTGACATGCGGCGCACGACGGTGGCGGGAACGGAGATGACCGCCGAACAGATCACCAGCTTCGCGGCGACAGAGAGCACGGACGCATTGCGATGACCATCAATATCCGCCAGATCACCCCGGTCTTTGCAGGTGACGTATCCGGTGCCGATCTGACCCGTCCGCAGACTGCCGGGGAGGTCGCCGCGATCGATGCCGGCATGGACCGCTACGCCGTGCTGGTATTCCACGACCAGCAACTCACCGACGATCTGCAGCGCGCGTTCACCCGCAACTTCGGCACGCTGGAACAAGCCCCTGGCGGGCACGTGACGCCCGTGCGTGACCGGCGGCTGCCGACCGACATGCAGGACGCGTCGAATCTCGACCAGC
>JASHQG010000468.1 GCA_030037665.1 Acetobacteraceae bacterium | reverse complement strand
GTCACCGCTGGCCCTCGCCGCCGAATACCCCCGGCCTCTTCGGTAAGCACGAAAGGTGTATATTGCGCGATCTCAGGATCTGACGGAGGCTTTGTGAGCATGCCTTCATCAAAATGGCAGTTCTGGATCGACCGAGGCGGCACGTTCACGGACATCGTTGCGCGCGATCCATCAGGTACTCTCTCCGCCCACAAGCTGCTGTCGGAGAACCCCGGCCATTACCGTGACGCCGCAATTGCCGGCATCAAGACAGTGCTGGGCGTTCCTCTCGATCAGCCGATTCCGCCCGGTCTGATCGAGTCGGTGAAGATGGGCACCACCGTCGCCACCAACGCACTGCTGGAGCGAAAGGGCGAACCCACACTGCTCGTGGTCAACAAGGGCTTCGCCGACGCGCTGCGTATCGGCAACCAGGCACGCCCGCGTTTGTTCGATCTTGCGATCATGCTGCCCTCGATGCTTTATGCGCAGGTAGCCGAGATCGGAGGACGTGTCGGGGTCGACGGCGAGGAGATCGAACCGCTCGACGAAAATGCCGCCCGCCACGTCATGTTCAACGCACGTTCGCACGGCATGGCTGCCTGCGCCATCGTGCTTATGCACGCCTGGAAATATCCTGAACATGAACAGCGCCTTTCGGCGCTGGCACGGGAGGCCGGCTTCACACAGGTGTCGGCAAGCCATGCCGTCAGCCCGCTGCTGCGGCTGGTCCCGCGCGGCGACACGACGGTGGTGGATGCTTATTTGTCGCCAATTCTGCGCCGCTACGTCGATCAGGTCGCGAGCGAACTCGAAGGCGTACGCCTCTATTTCATGCAGTCGAATGGTGGCCTGGCCGCGGCCGGTGGCTTTCAGGGCAAGGACGCAATCCTGTCCGGCCCCGCCGGCGGCATCGTCGGCGCCGCGCGCACCGCGGAGATGGCTGGCCTTCACCGCATCATCGGCTTCGACATGGGCGGCACGTCCACCGATGTCGCACTGTACGACGGCGCGTTCGAACGCGCATTCGAAACCGCGGTCGCTGGTGTACGTATGCGCGCACCGATGATGGCGATCAACACCGTGGCAGCGGGCGGGGGATCGATTCTGCATTTCGATGGGGCTCGGCTGCGCGTCGGGCCCGACAGTGCGGGCGCCGATCCGGGTCCGGCCTGTTATCGTCGCGGCGGGCCGCTGACCGTGACCGACGCGAATGTCTGTGTCGGCAAGATCCAACCCGCGCATTTCCCGGCGATCTTCGGCCCTGACGCCGATGCGCCGCTTGATGGGGACATCGTCCGCGAGAAATTCAACGCGTTCGCGACCGAAATTTCCCAGGCCACCGGTCAGACGCGCACGCCGGAGCAAGTCGCGGAAGGCTTCCTCAGCATCGCTGTCGCCAACATGGCCAATGCGATCAAGCAGGTGTCGGTGCAGAAGGGACACGACCCGGCGCGCTTCGCCTTGCAGTGCTTCGGCGGTGCCGGGGGTCAGCATGCTTGCCTCGTCGCCGATGCATTGGGCATGGAGACGGTGTTCATACATCCGTTCGCCGGCGTGCTTTCGGCCTACGGAATGGGCCTTGCCGACCAGACGGTGATGCGTGAGCAGGCGGTGGAAGTTCCTTTCGAGCCCCGTGCGATGGACGAGCTCGAAGAACTTGCCGACAAGCTTGCGCTGGTCGCGGAAGAGGTGCTCGCCGCGCAGGGCGCTGACCCTGACCACATTGGCAGCGAACGTAGCCTGCACCTGCGCTATGCCGGCACCGAGGCCGCCTTGACCATCAAACTTCGCGACCATGCCTCCATGGTGGAGGACTTCACGGAGGCGCACCGTGCCCGCTTCGGCTTTGCCACGCCGGATCGCGGACTGGTGGTCGAAATGGTTTCGGTCGAAGCCAACGCACCGGGCGAACGGGTCCGCGAAACAACGGTGTCCGCCCGCAGCGTCGGTGCGCCCACGCCGATCGACACCGTACGCATGTTCACGAATGGCGCCGAGCATGGCACGCCGGTGTTCGACCGCGCTGGCCTTCTGGCCGGCGACTGCATCGCCGGCCCCGCTCTGATCCGCGAAGCCAACGCCACGACGGTTATCGAGCCCGGCTGGACGGCGGAGATCACACCGCTGGACCACATGACCCTGCGCCGCACGGAGCGCCTTGCGACACGCGTTGCCGCCGGCAGTGACCGCCCCGACCCGGTACTGCTGGAGCTCTTCAATAACCTGTTCATGAATGTCGCAGAACAAACCGGCGCTGTGCTGCAGAACACATCAATGAGCGTAAACATCAAGGAACGCCTCGACTTCTCCTGCGCCATATTCGATTCAGAAGGCTACCTCGTGGCAAACGCGCCACACGTCCCCGTGCATCTCGGCGCGATGGGCGAAAGCGTGCGCACGGTGCTGCGCAACCGCCGCGAGACACTGAAGCCGGGCGATGTCGTCGCGCTCAACAATCCGTATAACGGTGGGACGCATCTGCCTGACGTCACCGTCATCACCCCGGTCTTCGGCGATTCCGGCCGCGATATCCTGTTCTTTGTCGGCAGCCGTGGCCACCACGCCGATATCGGCGGCGCCACGCCCGGTTCTACGCCCCCCGGGTCGCGAACACTGCAAGAGGAAGGCGTGGTGATCGACGATTTCCTGCTGGTGAACGGGGGTCATTTCCGCGAGAGCGAGTTCCGCACCCTGCTGCGAAGCACGAAATATCCGGCGCGCAGCCCCGACGTGAACGTCGCCGACATCAAGGCGCAGGTTGCCGCCAATGAGAAGGGCGTGCAGGAACTGCGCCGCGTCGTCTCGCAGTACGGCTGGCCTGTGGTCAGTGCCTATATGCGCCACGTGATGGACAACGCGGAGGAGTCGGTGCGCCGTGTCATCGACCGACTCGGCAACGGCAGCTTCGAATACATGATGGACAGCGGCCTGCCGCTCTGTGTGCGAGTCAGTGTCGATCATGCGACGCGTAGCGCGAAGGTGGATTTCACCGGAACCGGTCGGCAGCACGACGGCAATTTCAACTCGCCGCCGGCGGTGACGCGCGCGGCAGTGCTTTACGTATTCCGCACTCTGGTCGGTGACGATATCCCGCTTAACGATGGCTGCTTGAAGCCGCTCAATCTGGACATCCCGCCAGGAACATTCCTGTCGCCGAATCCCGGTGCCGCGGTGGTTGCCGGCAACACGGAGGTATCGCAAGCCACCTGCAATGCGTTGTTCGGCGCCCTGGGCACCATCGCGTGTTCACAGGCAACGATGAACAACTTCATCTTCGGCGATGATCAGCGACAGTACTACGAAACCATCTGCGGCGGTACCGGCGCGGGGCCAGGCTTCGCCGGAACCTCGGCCATCCATTCACACATGACGAACACGCGCATGACCGATCCGGAGGTATTGGAGCTACGCTACCCCGTGCGGCTGGAGCGTTTCGAAATCCGTCGCGGGTCCGGAGGCGACGGCACGTGGCGTGGCGGCGATGGCGCAATCCGCCGCATCCGCTTTCTTGAACCGATGACCGCGGTGATCGTCGCATCGCGACGGAATGTCGCGCCATTCGGGCTGGCCGGCGGCGAAGATGGCACAGTCGGACGGCAGTGGGTGGAACGCAGCGACGGCAGGCACGAGATCCTGACCGGCACGGACAGCGCGGAACTGCGGGCCGGTGATGTGTTCGTCATCGAAACGCCCGGCGGCGGTGGCTACGGCACCGCATGAATGCCGCTCGCGTGCGTAGCGGAAGAGATCCGCGCGACATGCCGGCGACGGAGCGAGTCCGCAATGGGCGCGTGCGCTGCGTTCTCCACCCTTGGCGCAACGCGTGTCGACCGCGAAGCGGCCGTGGTCTCGGACCTCAAGGCATCACCGGCAACAGCGCCGCGGCGTAGGCCGCGGGGTTGTCGATCAGCACCTGAGCGGCCGCGAGATCGAGATCGGTTCCCTCGCCGGATGGACACGTGTTCCGGATAGCCACCACCTCCGGCGCCGGCAGCGGCGCACGCGCACTGCGATGCACGGCAATGTCCTGCGCCATTGGCTGCGTGCCGCGAGCCAGCGCGGCGAGCTGCTGGCGCAGTCTCGCCTCGCCGAGGCTGGTACAGACCTGCGGCAGAACGCCGAGCGACTGGAGCGGCCAGGCGCGTGGTGCGAGCACACGGCTCCAGGTGACGAACAGCTCCCCGCCATCCGGCAGTGGCGCAATCGTCTGAACCAATCCCTTGCCCAACGTGCTGCTGCCGACCACCACCGCGCGGCCACGATCGGCCAGTGCCGAGGCGAGGATTTCGGCCGCACTTGCTGTGCGGCCGTCCACCAGAACCACGACCGGCACACCCCGGCCCATTTCGTTCCGTCCGGAGCGAAACACATGGTCGGCCTCCGGGTCGCGGCCCTCAGTTGTCGCCACGACGCCGGATGGCAGCAGCAGGTCCGCCGCATCCGCTGCCTGATCCAGCAGGCCGCCGCGGTTGCCGCGCAGATCCAGCACGATGCCCGCCGGGCGATGTGAACCGGTTAGCCCATCCGTCAGGTCATGCGCTAGGTGAGATGCGGTGTTGTCGCTGAAGCTGGTGATCCGCAGCACCAGCATGTCACCCGCGAATGCCGCAAACACCGTCTCCGGCGGCACGAGCGCGCGCACGAGATCGGCGGAGCGGGGCGCCGCGTCGCCATGGCGCCACCTCACCTGCACCCCGGTTCCGAGCGGCCCCGCCATCATCCGCTCGACGGCCCCGACGCCGAGCTGCCGCACCGCTTCACCGTCCACCGCCAGGATGGTGTCGCCCGGATCGAGGCCAGCCATCATCGCTGGACCGTCGCTCGCCGCCTGCTGCACCACGATCGATCTGTCGCGTTGCGTCAGCGTGATGCCGAGGCTGGCGCGGCCGTTGCGGCGGGCGCGATCCTCGGCCGCCTCGAGCGGTGCGACGTAGCGTGAATAGGGATCGAGATGATTGAACATCTCGTCGAAGAAACTTTGAATGATGCCCTGTGTGCCGGCACGACGCACGGCAGGCGACACGGCGACCGCCACGGCATACAATCGTACCACTGTCGCCGCCCACGCGGCTGGCTGCTGTCCCGCCGGGACTGCCTCGGTCATCACCACCCGGTCACCAGTCATCAACAGAAGCTTGCGATCGCGCAGTTCGGCGGTCAGCGACGGATCGAGTGCCGTCAGCCCGCGCAGCCCCCATACTGTCAGCGTTCCCACCGGCACAGGATCAAGCGTGCGTGGCGCCATGAACGCCAGCGCCGTCGTGTAAACGCTGGCAATGAGGCCGGGATTAAAGCCGCTGGCGGCCGGCTGCGCGTCGGCCCGTGCCACGAATACCAACAGCAGCAGGATGCAGCGTCTCGTCACCGTCGGCGGAACCGTTTCCCTGGTCGCGGCATTCCCTGCAGCACGTGAAAGACCAGCCCTCCCGTAACCGGACTGGCCTCGGCCAGTCGAACGTCGACTTCCTGACCCAGTCGAAACACCAGTCGGGTATACTGGCCAGTCAAGGTCTGCCCGGTTTCATCGTGCCGCCAGTGATCGTCCGGAAGCGTGGACACGGGCACAATTCCGCTCGCGCCACTTTCGACAACTGTGACGAAGAGCGCGAATCGCGTCACGCCCGAAATTCGCGCAGCGAAACGGGCGCCCGTTTTGTCTGCCATGTATGCAGCCAAGTAACGGTCCACGGCGTCCCGCTCGGCCAACTGGGCGCGGCGTTCGGTGGCGGTGATGTGGTCGGCTATGGCTTCGAAGTCGGCCGCCTCGTCGTCGCCCAGCCCGTCTGCACCGAGTCCGAGGCCGCGGATCAGCGCGCGGTGCACGAGCAGATCGGCATAGCGGCGGATCGGGCTGGTGAAATGGACATAGCGCGGCAAGGCGAGGCCGAAATGACCGATGTTGTCGGGGCTGTACGCCGCCTGCGACTGGCTGCGCAGGATCACCTCGTTGACCAGCGGAGCCTCGGGCGATCCGGCGACACGACGCAGCACGCGGTCAAGATCGCGCGGGTGAAGCCGGTCGCCAGGTGCCAGCGTGATATCGAGCGTGTGTAGGAAGCCGCGCAGCGCCTCCAGCTTCTCTGCCGACGGCGGCGCATGTACCCGGTACATCACCGGCTGGTGGCAGCGTTCCAGCTCTTCGGCCGCGGCGACGTTGGCGAGGATCATGAATTCCTCGATCAGTCGATGGCTTTCGAGCCGCGGGCGTGGTGCGACACTGGTGACCTTGCCACGATGGTCGAGGGCGATGGTTTGTTCGGGCAGGTCGAGATCGAGCGTCCCGCGTGCCGTACGCGCCTCAAGCAGGGCGCGGTAGGCGCCGTAGAGATGAGGGACGAGGGTAGCGACGTCTGTCGTGTGGGTATCTCCGCCCCACCGTGGGCGGACGGTCGGGTCGGCGGATCGACGCCGCGCGCGATCACGCGGGGTGGGTCCGCCGCCACTGCCCTGCCCGCGAAAGGCAGCGGCGGCTTCGGCTGGGCCCCCCGCTTCGAACATCGCCTGCACCTGTTCGTAGGTGAGCCGCGCTGCACTGCGCATCAGGCCACGGCCGAAACTGTGCGACCGCTTGCGGCCGTCGGCGTCGACGCCAACCTCGACAAACAGGCAGCCGCGGTCCTGCTCTGGACGCAGGCTGCACCAGCCGTTTGATAGAGCCTCGGGCAGCATTGGCACCACGCGGTCGGGAAAATAGACGCTGGTCCCGCGGGTCCGCGCCGCTCGATCCAACGCCGAGCCGGGTCGCACGTAGTGCGCGACGTCGGCAATCGCGACGATCAGGCGGAAGCCACCGCTGTCGTCCGGCTCGGCGAACACCGCGTCGTCGAAATCCCGCGCATCGCCGCCGTCGATGGTGACCAAGGGAAGAGCGCGGAGGTCGGTGCGTCGACCACGTGGCGTCGCACGCGCACGCTCGGCCTCTGCAAGTGCTCGCTCGGGAAACTCGAGCGGGATGTCGTGCGTGTGAATGGCGATCAGGCTGACCGAACGAGCGTCACCCATGTTGCCCAGTCGCTCGAGCACCCGCGCCGGCTTCAGTCCGAACCGATGGTGCTGCGCCAGAGGTTCAGCCAGCACGATCTCGCCGGCCCCGGCCCCGGCGTCCTCGCCCGATGGCACGACCCACTCCGACCTGGCGCGCCGGTCGGTCGGCACCAGCCGATTCTCCCGCGTGCCTGGGTGGAACACGCCGAGGATGCGGCCTGGCGCCGCGGCAAGACGACGTATGGTGCGGCCCTCGTAGCGACCGCCGCTGAGTGGCTGCACCCGCGCGAGCACGCGTTCTCCCGGGGCCAGGGCCGGTCGGCCCGAAGGCTCGGCGCGCATGAACACCACAGGCGGCGAGCCATCCGCAGCGTCCCACGACGCTGGGCGGCCGACCGCCTCGCCATCCCGATCGGTGCCAGTGATGTGGATAATTGTGGTCTCAGGGAGCCGGCCCCGCTGGCCGGCCCGCCGCGTGCGTCGCATCACGGTCCGTGCATCCTCACGCTGCGGTGTCCACTATGCCAGGGTCCGACATCTGCGGCCAGAAGCCGCACGAGACGCTCGGTTGCGTGCCCAGATCCCCGGACGTAACGTCCGTCCCCGCAAGAACGAAGGTCGTGACGCCGATGGACATGACGGGCGAACGGCGCATCCCTGCGCCACGTCAGACCGTGTGGGACGCGCTGAACGATCCGGCAGTGCTCAAGGTCAGCATCCCCGGATGCGAAAGTCTGGAAAGGTTGTCCGACACCGCAATGAAATCCACCGTTGCGGTGAAGATTGGGCCGATTTCCGCCCGCTTCAACGGCACGGTCACGCTGGCCGACATCGACCCCCCGAACAGCTACACCATCTCCGGCGAAGGCCAGGGCGGCGTCGCCGGGTTCGCCAAAGGCGGCGCGAAGGTGCACCTGGAGGACGACGGCCCCGGCACGAAACTGAACTACGAAGTACACGCTCTGGTCGGCGGCAAGATCGCTCAGCTCGGCGCGCGGTTGATCGACGCCAGCGCCAAGCAGATCTCCGACCAGTTCTTCGATCGCTTCAGCGCCACGGTCGCGGGGTCGACCGCGCCCACACCGGCGCCTGCCACCGGGGTCGCGCCAGCGGAGGCGATATTTGAGCCGTCTCGGCCTGTACCGCTGCCGGCGTCCTCCGTCGGCATGCGCGATCTCGTGCCGCGTGAACCGATGGGACTGCCAATGGCATTCTGGATCGGCGGCTTGGTCTTTCT
Source organism: Acetobacteraceae bacterium (assembly GCA_030037665.1). Lineage (GTDB taxonomy): Bacteria > Pseudomonadota > Alphaproteobacteria > Acetobacterales > Acetobacteraceae > JASHVB01. The sequence continues at coordinate 4,087 of JASHQG010000468.1, read as the reverse complement.
GCTGCTCCTCCTGCTCTACGTCGGAAGCATTTTCTAGTGGCCAGCCTGCCTGCCACCGTCTCCGACACCGCGAAGTTGCTGGCCGATCAAGGCTATATCGCAGACCGGGACCTCGCCACCACGGTCCACCTCGCCCTTTCCATGCAGCGTCCGCTGTTCCTGGAGGGCGAGCCTGGCACCGGTAAAACCGAGATCGCCAAGGTACTGGCCGCCGGGCTGGGGCGTCGGCTGGTGCGGCTACAGTGCTATGATGGCATGGACATGGCCGCTGCGGCGTATGAGTGGGACCATGCACGCCAGCTCATGGCAATCCGCCTCGCCGAGGCCGCCGGCCAGACCGACCGCGAGGAGCTCGCGCGCGACATTTACACGCGGGAATTTCTACTCGCGCGGCCGCTGCTGGCGGCGATTGATCCGGACTTGCCGCCGTCGGTGCTGTTGATCGACGAGCTCGATCGCGCCGATGAGCCTTTCGAGGCGTTCCTTCTGGAGTTACTCGCCGATTTCCAGATCACCGTCCCGGAGTTTGGTACGGTCAGGACAAAGACGCTGCCGGTGGTGGTACTGACCTCGAACCGTACGCGCGAGGTGCATGACGCGATCCGCCGCCGGTGTTTGTACCACTGGGTCGATTACCCTGACGCGCCGCGCGAACGCGCAATCCTGGCGGCGAAGGCGCCTGGCGTTCCGCAGGCGCTGGCAGCGCAGGTCGTCGCGTTCGTGCAGAAGCTCAGGACAGAGGATCTGTTCAAGCTGCCCGGCGTCGCAGAGACCATCGACTGGGCGCAGGCGCTGACCTACCTCAACCAGAAAGAACTCGCGCCCGCCGCGGTCGATGAGACGCTCGGTGTGCTGCTGAAGTACCAGGACGATATCGCTAAAGTGCGTGGGGCGGAGGCGGCACGGCTGCTGAGCGAAGCTCAGGTGTAAGCGGCTTCGATCATCCGCCTTATCTTGTCGTCGACCGTGTCGCCTTGGACCTCGGGCTGTGCCGGCTGCAAGGCGTCCGTCGCGTTGTCCGATCTTTTGGGGTCGAGCGAGCGCACCGGTACGTCCGGTGGTACGATCGCGCGCCGGGTGCGGCGGGTCGCTGCCTGAGATGATCGCGTGTTCTTGCGCTGCATCGCGACGTCTCGCTGCTATCTCACTGCGCAGCGCACAGAGTAGCCCGCGGCGAGTTTGACGCGGTCGCCCTCACACATCGAGGTTCGCCACCTTCTGCGCATTACCAACGATGAACTCGCGCCGGGGCTCGACCACATCGCCCATCAGCGTGGAAAACACCTGCGCCGCATCCTCGATGTCACCGACCTTTACCTGCAGCAATGTGCGTGCCGAAACGTCGAGCGTGGTCTTCCACAACTGATCCGGGTTCATCTCTCCCAGACCCTTGAAGCGCTGGACCGTCAGTCCGCGCCTTCCGTGCGCAATGATGCGCTCGAATGCGCTCGCTGGCCCGGCAACCCGGACCTCTTGCGCGTCCAATTTCAGCTGGGCGGGTTCGCGGAACTTGGCACTCAGCGCATCGGCACGATCCGCGAGCCAGCGCGCCTCGGCGCTGCGGAGCGACGCACCGTCCAGCGCATGCCGCTCCGCCACGCCGCGCACGGTACGCGACAGTGTCAGCCCGCCATCCACCGCGACGACCCAGCCTTGCTCGGTCGGCAGCGACGTGGCGTTCAACCGTCCGACCAATCCCTGTGCCGCCGCCGTCATCCGCGCATGGTCGGGGGTGATGGCACCGGCAATTGCCGCTTGTTCCAGCAGTTCCACTGGCGCAGCAGTCGCCATACGACGCAATTGCAGCGTCGCCTCGCGCAGCCAGCCGACTTCGCGCCGCAACGCCGCGCCCTCGTAAACCGACCCATCCGCATAGGTCAGTCGCGCATCCGCCAGCGCCTTGTCGAGCAGGAAACTCTCCAGGGCGGGGTCGTCCTTGAGGTAGCGCTCGTCCTTGCCGCGCGTGGCGCGATAGAGCGGCGGCTGGGCGATGAACAGATGCCCGCGCTCGATCAGTTGCGGCATCTGGCGGAAGAAGAACGTGAGCAGCAACGTACGGATATGCGAGCCGTCGACGTCGGCGTCCGTCATGATGACGATCTTGTGGTATCGCAGCTTGCTGATATCAAAACCGCCCTGTTCCGGCTCGCCGCGGCCGATACCGGTGCCCAGCGCGGTGATCAGCGTGCCGATTTCCTGGCTGCTCAACATGCGATCGAAGCGCGCACGCTCGACATTCAGGATCTTGCCTTTCAACGGCAGGATCGCCTGGAACTTGCGGTCGCGTCCCTGCTTCGCGGAACCGCCGGCGCTGTCGCCCTCGACGATAAAGATTTCGCTCTTCGCCGGATCGCGTTCGGAGCAATCCGCGAGCTTTCCGGGCAGTGTCGAGATGTCGAGCACGCCCTTGCGCCGCGTGAGTTCGCGTGCCTTGCGCGCCGCCTCGCGCGCCGCCGCCGCATCCATCACTTTCTGCACAACGCTCCTGGCTTCCTTCGGGTGTGTCTCGAACCAGTGCGACACTGCATCGGCCACCGCCGCCTGCACCGCCGGCTGCACTTCGGAGGAAACCAGCTTGTCTTTGGTCTGCGAGGAGAACTTCGGGTCCGGCACCTTCACCGACAGCACCGCGGTCATACCCTCACGCATGTCCTCGCCAACGAGCTGCAATTGCTCCTTCTTGCCCATGCCCTCGGCGTATTTCGTCACCACGCGGGTCAACGCCTGACGGAAGCCGGCGAGGTGCGTACCGCCGTCGCGCTGCGGGATGTTGTTGGTGAAGCAGAGCATGGTCTCGTGGTAGCTGTCGTTCCACGCCAGCGCGAATTCGACGCGGATGCCTTGGGCGTCGGCTGCCGAGCGCAGCGAAATGGGCGGCTGGAACACCGGGGTCTTGCCACGGTCGAGCCATTCGACGAATGCGAGCAACCCGCCTTCGTAGTGCATGATGACTTCGTGCGGCGGCGTGTGGCGTTCGTCGCACAGCCGGATCGTCAGGCCGGAATTAAGGAATGCCAATTCGCGCAGCCGGCGTTCCAGGAGCGGGTAATCGAATTCGGTCTTGGTGAACGTCGCCGGGCTTGGCTTGAACGTCACTTCGGTGCCGGTCGCATGTTCCGGTGCCGGACCGACGACCGCAAGCGCCGCTTCGGCATCGCCGTTGCGGAAGCGGATGAAGTGCTCCTGGCCTTGGCGCCAGATGCGCACCTCCATCCATTCCGAGAGCGCATTCACGACCGCCGCGCCGACGCCATGAAGGCCGCCGGAAATCTTGTACGAGGTCTGGTTGAACTTGCCGCCCGCGTGCAGGCGCGTCAGCACCACCTCTGTCGCGGACACGCCTTCCTCCGGGTGGATGTCGGTTGGAATGCCGCGGCCGTTGTCGCGCACGGTGACCGAACCGTCGCCGTTCAAAATCAGCTCGCAGTGCGTGGCGAATCCGGCCTGCGCCTCGTCCACCGCATTGTCGATGATCTCGAAGGCCATGTGGTGCAGGCCGGAACCGTCGTCGGTGTCGCCGATATACATGCCCGGACGCCGCCGCACGGCGTCCAGTCCGCGAAGCACGGAGATGGCCGTGGCGTCATACGGATCGCCATTGGCAGGGTCGGATTCGGAAGGCGGCAGCGCTTGCTCGGACATGCCGGCGGGACACTCCAGAGGATGGAACGGATACTCTAGCTATATAGCGTCTCTGCGGCCGGCGGCACAGGGGAACCCGCCGGTTCCGGCAGCGGAAAACGCGCATCGGCATGCAATTTTCCGCCGCCAGTACGCAACGCTTCCACTGTGCCGGAGAGGGGCAAAAACGTGTCCGCGTCGGTGCCGGTCATGATGGTCTGCGCCGGCAGCTTGGCGAGGGCCTCAAACAGCGCCGCGCGACGGTCCGGATCGAGATGCACCGCTGGTTCGTCGAGCAGCAGCAGCGGCGCGAAGCCGCGCGCTTCGGCGATCAGTACCGCATGGCCCAGGATCACCCCGATCAGCAACGCCTTTTGCTCGCCGGTGCTGGCGTGCGCTGCCGCGATGCCAGAGGCTGCGTCGGTCAGGGCCATGTCGGTGCGGTGCGCCCCCAGTGCCGCGCCGC
>JASHQG010000467.1 GCA_030037665.1 Acetobacteraceae bacterium | reverse complement strand
AATTGCCGGACGTACTGTTCGATCAGGTCGCCGAAGGCGGACGCGCGCTTGTGCCGGTCGAGTTGCGCGGCGGCGGTTGCCAGGTCACAGTTCTGCGGCGCGAGGAGGCCGGGTTTTCGGCGGAACGGGCGGTGCCGGGCTGGTTCGTGCCGCTGCTCGGCGTGGGGCAGCAGCGCCCCCGATTTCGCTTCGGACTGGCGGAGTTGCCGTTTTGGGATGAGATCAGTGGCGCGAAACCACGGCACGTAAAGCTGCCCCTTGCCAAAGAGGAAGGCGCGGCCGGTGGTGCCGAAGCCGCGTTCCGCGCGTTCCTGGGCCGCACCGCGCCGGGCTTTGCAGTATTCGGTAAAGGCGAGCCATCTGAGCAGCGGCTCTGCACGCCGGCCGAGCCGTTCGGGATCGTCGACGACGCGGACCGCTCGGTTGCGCTGTGGCGTGAGGGCGCGTTGCTTGGCTATGGCGGCACGCGTGCGATTCGGGCCGTGGCCCGGGCCTATGCGCGTTGGGCCTCATATGGCCTACCCGGCCTGGCGGGAATGCAATTGAAGATCGTGCGGGCAGAGGCCGTTCCCGCGGGCGATGGCCCGGTCTGGATAGAAACGCGGGGTAAAACCGCGTTGGTCTGGAGCCCCCCACCCGACGCGGAAGACTGGAAGGACCTGACGGCCAGCAATCCGTGACCACGTCCGGGACGTTCGAGAGAGTCTGGTTTCATAAGCGTCCGGACCCTGTAGTGGCCACGCAACGCAAAAGCTTGGCGCTGCCGGATGGAGGAAATTGCCCTGCCGCATCGGCGTTATCGCCACTCGCGGCACAAGGTTTGGCGGTCATATCGGGTTGGCCGCAAGCCGCTTGACGAAATACGTACAGCTATGACCGGGCGGGTAGTCTTCGATGTTGCCAAACGGCTTATAGCCCTGGCGAAGATAAAATTGTGGTGCTTGGAAACTGAATGACAGCAACCAGACGCCGATGCAGCGGCGCTCGCGCGCCTTTGTCTCGGCCTGCTTCAACAGTGCTGTCCCAAGCCCCTGGCCGCGGTGTGCTTCGGGCACAAATAACTGGTCCACGAACATCCAACGCCAGTAGCTGACGCCCCATAGGCCGCCAACGATGAGCTCGCTGCCTGGCTCGCGCAGCAACAGCGCCAAGGGTGCGATTGGATCCGGAATGCCTGACCGCACGTCGTTGTACGCGTCTAGGAGGCGCGCGATCGCCTCGCGATGCTCCGGGAGCGAATGAAGCGGCGCCACGATCTCAGGCATCATAGGGTAACTACCCATTGGTCTGAGTGGTGAGGCGGATGCTCTGCCTCCCTTTCAAATCCGATAGTGACAACCGCGGCAACGGGAGCGGTCTGCTGCGGATGACAGCGACGCGGCACGTGAGGTAGAAATCAAGAATACCGAACCACGCGGCGAGCTCAAGCTCTTCCACGCCTTACGTTTCCCAGGTGTGCGGCGCCAGTTTGCTCTGCGGGTCGGAACTGGCCGAGTGCTGGGTCGGGCCGGAACAGGTGGAAAGCATGCATTCTTGGCCTACGATGATAGCTGGCAATTCCGGGGAACACTGATGCCAAGCGATTCCATTACCGCATCAGGCTTCACTATAGCGTGTCTGGTTCCCGAGCTACTCGTGACCGACATCAGAGTGAGCTTGCATTTCTGGCGTGATTTATGCGGTTTCAGCATCGCCTTCGAACGTCTGCATGAGGGATTTGCGTATCTTGATTTGGAGGGTGCACAGATCATGCTCGAGGAGCGCGGTCGGAACCGGAACTGGATCACTGGTCCGCTGGATGTACCATTTGGCAGGGGTATCAACTTTCAAATAGCGGTTCGCCGCGTCGACCCGGTTTTGATGGCCCTCGCTGCCTGTAACTGGCCGCTTTTCATGGAACCTGAAGAGAAGTGGTACAAAACCGGCGATGTCGAAACGGGTGTGCGGCAGTTCCTGGTTAAAGATCCAGACGGATACCTCATCCGGTTTTCACAAAGGCGCGGTACACGGTCGGCAGCATAACGCTGGTATTGGGTAGAGACCGGCCGGTTGGCTGGTGCCACCCCGATCCACGGAAAGTCGGTCGTTGACAGAGGTGTTATGAACTGGCAACGATGCGTACGTCGGACGATGCTGCATGATCGCGCAGATGAAGAAGGGTTCCCGTAACCGGGGATCAGCGACCGTCGCGCGCAGCCTGCCATAGCGCCTTTATGAGACGCTTTAGTTGGAAGGCAATTGCTCGGCAGAGGAGGTGGCCATCGGCCAGTCCACCTTAGCCGCAATTCCCCAATCCTCAGCGATGCGGTCACCATCGAATCGGTAGATCGCGACTGCGGACAAATAGACGGGTTTGCCGTCCTTCGTTCCAGAGAAAGGCCATCGCACCGCAACCTTGTTGTCCTCTTCCACCGTGTCGAGGACGTCAACCAGGGCGCGCGGTACGTGCTCGGCGAGTGAGCGCAGCATGTCTCTGGCACCATCATGACCGGACCGAAAGCCGCCGATTGAAGGATCATGCAACTTGCAGTCCTCCGTGAACCATTCGGCGACGTGACGAAAGCCGCCGGCGGACATCCCCGCGCGATTCTCAGGAAAAACTCCTTCCTTGACGACATCGGGAGATTCTCCCCAAGCGAGGTCTTCGGGTCATTCTGCCAGAGATTGCCTGCAGAGACTGCCTTTGGCTACCATCTCACTGTGACGGCAACCGTGGTCATTAACGTGGAAAGCCCGCTGCAGGATGAAGTCGCGATCCTCCTGCGCCAGTCGGGCATGGTCGCAGCCCGGCATTATCCAGGCGAGAACCGGCGTCCGATCACGCCGGCGATCCTGGCCAAACCGGACACCCACGTGCATGTCGTGCGGCTCGCAGGGGAAGCTGTTGGGCTTTATGCTGTCCTCGAGCGCGCCAACGCCGAAGTTGAGCCTCGGGTCGCCTGGCGGCAGGAGTGGAATATTCACCCCATTCAGCTGCGAAACCGACTTCGGCCGGTGTCGTGGTGTTCCATCTGATATGAGCCATCACCGCGTTAATCCCAAACTCAACTTACATGCGTTGAAGTGTGCCCACGCATGATCACAATGTGGAAGGGAGCAGCGTTGACGAAGATGTCTGGCCCTACTTTTCGCGGCCGTAATTACTCGGCATTGCTTTTTGATATGGACGGGACACTGTTGGATTCGTCCGCCGTTGTGAAGCGCGTCTGGACGACGTGGGCAGCTCGGCATGGGGTAGATGCCACCGAGTTGCTCGCGACTATCCATGGTGTTCGGGCCGAAGACACCATTCGCCGTTTCGGACCTGTTGACGTTGATGTTGCTACGGAAGCCGCGTTCCTCCACCAGCAGGAGATGGCCGACGTCGAGGGTATTGTCCCAATTGAGGGCGCAGGCGCCCTCATCGCGAGCCTTGACCCCAATGCCTGGGCAGTCGTGACGTCCGCGCCAAGGTCGTTGGCTCAGGCTCGGCTGCGGGCCGTCGGGCTGCCCATTCCGAACACATTGGTAGTTGCGGAGGACGTGGAACGTGGCAAGCCCGAGCCCGAAGGGTATTTAAGGGCGGCCGCGCTCCTCGGTGTGCCGATAGAAGAGTGTCTCGTGTTCGAGGACTCTCCCGCCGGGGTAGCTGCGGCCAAAGCTGCCGGGGCGCATGTCGCGGTGGTTGGTGATCTCGTTCCGGTCGGAGATGGCATGATCTCCATATTCAACTACCTGCCGCAGGAATAACAATTGGCCAGCCTGATCAACGCGGCGGGAGCATTGCTTTGTAGCTCCCAAGAGTCCCGCACCGCTGAGCCCAGCTGTGGACGGTCAGCGGCTTACACTTTCAACAAATCCCGCGCGATTGCCTGTTCTGGGCGTGGTCCAGTCATGGAGCGCCAATCCTACACTCACGGCCAAGACGGTGGTAAGGGTGACTCGCGGTTTAGCGTCCGGCGCTCGCCACACCGCGGGCGCCGCAAACCGCCGCTTACTCCATCCTGACCACAACAATAACCTGTAGGCGAGTTGCTTTCCAGGTTGACGGAACCCGGACCTACGATCCTGGCGGAAAGACCTGCGCGACGTGGAATGCCTTTGACGTAATAAGCCATTTCTCGTCGATGCGATGAAATATGAGATGATCGATGAAGCAGGTTTGGCCTATTCTCACGCGTACGCTGGCGGTCGCCAGATTGGGCGCGATGTGACCGATGTTCAGTATCTGCTGATCGCGAGGGGATTTCGTTGACGCCGGAGAGGGCCGATTCCGCATTACGTCACGGAATTCGGAGGCCGTCCACCCCGTGAGTGTTCCATCCCGCATGCCATGGACCAGACAGGCTTCATGGAAGACCTGCGAGAAGTGGCGATCGTTCGCGTCGTACATCAGGTTGAAATATCCCTCGATCGCGGTCGCGACGGCTTGGGTCTGGTCCATTCAGATCTCCTTTGCGGGCAATAAGCTCGGCGCCAGATCGGCCGAACTGAACCAGCGTTTTTGGCCTCAGCAACTATGGTTTATATAAAGGCATGGCGCCATCGTTCGGGTGTCATCTCTTGGATGACTGGGAGGCATCAGCCATGGAAGAAACCGACGGTCGGCTGGTTGGTGGCTTACTCGTCCTCGCCGCCGTCGCCGACGCGCGCGGGTTCCGCAAGGCCGCGGACCGGCTGGGCATGACGCAATCCGGGGTCAGCAAGGCCATCGCGAAGCTTGAGTCTCGCCTGGACGCTAGGTTGGTCCACCGGACGAGCCGCGCTGTCGAACTCACCGACGAGGGACACGCGCTTTACGAGCGGGTTGCGCCACACCTGGTGGGGATTAGCGAAGCTGCCGCGGAAACAGCGAAATCGCGAGGGTCGGTCCGCGGCAATTTGCGGGTCAATGTCGATCCGTTGTTCTCCCGCATGGTATTGTCTCTTAAACTCAGCGAGTTTCTCCTGCGGAATCCGGACCTAGAGCTTCGCATCGAGACCAGGGACCGGATCGCGGACCTGGTAAGCGACGGCTTTGATCTGGCGGTCCGCTTCGGCGAGCCAACTCCATCGGCACTGGTCGCCCGGCGCGTGTTCAATGCACGTATTTTGACGGTTGCCTCGCCAACCTACATTGAACGTCACGGCAGACCCGATGAGCCGAACGACCTGGCGCGTAATGCCCATCAATGCATCCTGGCAATCGACCCTTCGACAGGACGGCCCTTCGAGTGGGAGTTCTGCCGCCGAGGCCGTATCGTATCGGTTGCGGTCAAGGGGCGTCTAACCGTAACGGACTCGGGAACCAAATTGGGGGCATGCCTGGCTGGTTTCGGCGTTGCGCAGGTCATCGACCTTGGACTGGAACATCACCTCAAAGGCGGCGCTCTGATCAACTTGTTCCCAGACTGGCCGGACGAGCGGTTCCCGCTCTACGTCTATTATGCTTCTCGGAGGCACGTCCCGGCGAAGGTGAGGAAGTTCATCGATTTCATCGTCAGCTCGCTCAGCTTGGAGACCGGCGCAGTTTCAAAAACAGGCCATGCTGGCATGGGCAAGGAATTGGCCGCACTGGAGACCATCGGCGTCTGATTAGCGACCACGGCCGGCCGCATCGTTTCGGGCATACTGCACGGCGGCGGCGATGCCCGGTGTTCACAGAGGTCATGCATCCGAAGCGCTGTTGCGTGCCGCGGCGATAGCTGCTGCCTGGCTGCAAAGGCTGAGCTGACCCCGCATGACACACGACGGTGGGCGGATCCCGACTATCGGCGTGGGTGGAACAGCTAGAACTGATCCCCTCGGCTGCGGTCGACCGAAGTCCGACGCGGCGACTTTGCAGTGCAGCCCGCTCCGCTCAATTCCCGCTCGTCTGCGTCCACACCCCGGCAGTAGCCACTGGGGCGGATAGCGCCAGGTCACCACGCCGCGGCCGCGGCTGCGCCGCCTTGCCCCCGGCCGCCCGGCGGCGTCAGCGCGGTTGTGGCGCCGTGCGCGTGGGTGCGTTGGCTGCTGCCGCGTGCTCGTGTCCCATTCGGCGCGAGCCACGCTTAAGGGCGGTCCGTTCGATCTGGCTGGTTTTCACGGCTTCGGCGCCATGATGGCCTGCGCGTTCCGCGACGGTTCCGGCACGACCCCGCGGCGATATTGAACGCGCGATCTCCGCCAGCGGCTATCACCGTCTTGTGCCTCTCAACAGGGCCCGAACGAGGAACATCGGTGAGTGGTGTCCCTCCCTCGCCCATGTGCCGCCACCGGTCGGCAGCACCCGTGCGTGGTCCG
>JASHQG010000466.1 GCA_030037665.1 Acetobacteraceae bacterium | reverse complement strand
TCATCATCATCATCATCATCATCATCATCTTGTTTATGCCATATGCACTTGCCCTGCATCACGCCGAGCCTCACGACGGAACCGTTGCCTCTGCAAAGCGTCTGATTGTGCCATTGATTGGTCCGTGACCGACTTTGCGAGTTGATCGACATCGATCAAAGCGAGGGCGTTGAACTTTATGTCGAGATGCGTCGTGTCGGAAAAGGATTTCGGTTCTGTCATCCTCAGTCTCCTATTGGCGGAAGTCGGGGAGTTGAGCGGCAAGCCCCGTCTTGCGTTGCGAACGAGAGCCCACAGGCACATGATGGCACTTCCGGAAAGCCGGCGTCTCGATATATGCGCCGTTCCAAAGTCCGGAACGGGCGGCTAGCCGTCGGCAGGCAGCGTTCCTGAATGTTTGTTGCTGGGATCAACGGATTGAGCGCTCTACGTCTGCGTTTGGTCGAGGGACCGACCGTATGGCGCGTAGCGCCGGGAGGGGTGGTGAGCGGACGGAGTGTCGAAGCATCGGCGGCCGCGGACCGTCTGCTGCATAACTTACGGATTTCGCAATGGCTAAGCCGGTTTGGAAGCGATGATCAAAGATGCGGGGCGCGGGTCCATCCGACGTCCTGGGTTTGCCTCCGCCTTGGCGCGCATGGCTTGCAAACCATCTTCGCGCTCCTGTTCGGGGATGAATGAGTAGGGTCCCTGAAATTCGACAGGTAGTATTCGCTCTTCTTTGGCGAACGTCCGCTTCCGCTGCGTAGAATCCGACGACGCCCGGTGACGACGAAGCCTGCGTCCTTCAGCCAGCCTTCTACCTCCTCCAGAGGCAGCATCCGGTCTGTATCCACGGCCGACATCGAGCACTATGCAACCTGGTGGGACACGGGCCGAAGCGAGTAGAGAGGGGCCGAAAAGTCGAGAGCGCCAGCCGATCCAGCGGTCATATGCTGAGGCATCGACGGTTCGCCAGGTCACCAAATGGAGGCCGGGCGCGTATTACGTGCTCATGTCCAAGTTCTCGGTGTTGCGTGAATAACAGTGTCAGCCTGCGCCTCCTGTACGTCTATGATCGCCCCAACTTGCGCGCCTCGTCGGCCAACATGATCGGCATTCCATCGCGGATCGGGTAGGCAGGTCCGGCCTGCGGCTGATCAGCTCGCTGCCCTCGCGATCGTATTCCAGTGGCCTGCTGGTGAGCGGACAGACCAGCATTTCGAGAAATCTGGCGTCGAGGGGCGCCTGGTTGCCGAACATGCCGGCACTTCGGCTAGCCGCGGCCCCACAAGATCTTTGTCGCCCGCCGCGCGCCCTCGGCCATTGCCTCGAACTTGGCCCAGCAAATCGACGCGTGACCGACCCGTGTGCCCAGGCCGCAATCGGTACCAGCCAGCAGGTTCTCGCGTCCGACCAGGTTGGCATAGCGCACCAAGCGCTCGGCAATGAGATCGGGGTGCTCGATGAAATCGGTGCAATGCCCGACGACGCCCGGCACGAGTGTGGCCCCCTGCGGCAATTTCACGTCTTCGAAAACCCGCCACTCGTGCTCGTGACAGGGATTGGACGCCTCGATCGAATAGCTCCCGGCACGGACCCGAAAGATCAGATCAATGATGTCCTTCAGCGGGATGTCGTCGTGGTGAGGGCCGTGAAAGCTTCCCCAGCACACATGCAGTCTGACCTTCTCTTGCGGAATATCGCGCAGCGCATAGTTCAATGCATCGATCCGCAGTGCGGCGTAGTTGCGGTACTCTGCGACTGTAAGCTGCGGCAGGCAGGCCCAGCCGTCCGGCAGGTCGGGGTCGTCGATCTGCAAGACGAAACCGGCTTCGACGATCGCGTTGTACTCCTCGCGCATTGCCTCGGCGATGCCGAAGACGAACGCCTCGTCATCCTTGTAGTATTCGTTGCCCATCCAATGTTCGATCGTGCCCGGCGTGTTTGCCGGCAGAAAGGCTTCCGCCACGCTGACGCCGGCGAGCGCCGCCCTGAAATTATCGAGGTCTCGCTTCAGTTCGGCCTGTCCGACATAGCGCAGCTGATCGACGCAAACCGGCATCGTTTGACCTCCGGCATATCGCGGTCGCGGATGCGCGAGAAAATATTCGCCGAATTTGGTCTCGTCGCGCGCGGTCATGCTGAGTCGTCGGAACCCGGTGCTCGGCCGGGTTTCGCAGCCCGCAATGCGGGACGAGACGTAGTCGGTGAAATTGGGCTTTGACAATTCGCCGTCATTGACGACGTCCAGCCCGCACTCGACCTGGCGTCTGACGATATCGGCCACCGCCGATACGAGGCGTGCCTCGAGCGCCGCGGCGTCGTAGGTCTCGCCCCGTGCTCTTGCCAAGACCATCTCGCGCAAATCGTCGGGGCGCGGCAGCGACCCCGCGTGCGCGGTCAAGATGCGATCGGTGCTGTAAATCATCGGGGCCCTCCCTTGTATGGGGCTTCCGATGTCAAGCGGAGAATTTCGCTCCTCATCGGCCGCCCGATTTCCTAAGTATGTCAGTGATATCAGCCCAGCACCACCTGAGCGAGAGAGACGGAGAGCCATTCGGGGTATCGATGCACCCTTCGCTGGAGCGGCGCGGTCAAGCCCCGAAGCCCGAAGGGTGCGCCGACGGCGCAGGGCTTGATGGCGCCGGTCCAGCGCAACAAAATCGTTGATATCGTCAATCGCGAGTGGTGGTTTGCGAGTGCTACTGTGGCCGCTTCAGACACGGGACACGTCGCACACTGTAGCGGGCGCTAAGTGTCAGAAGCATTTTCATATCATGGTGGTGTTCCTTGTGGCATGGATGGTCGAGGGGAGCTCCGCTCGGTGGCGCGCCTTAATGCAGCGGCAACAACCTTGACTACAGTGGTCCATTTTGGAGCGCGGACCATGATGCAGCCATGCGCATCGGCGGCGAGCGCCCCGGGTTGGCGGGTCCATTGTTTTCCTCGGCATCGGCGCCATGTGGGGAACGCGAATCACCACCAGCTCGAATCGTCA
>JASHQG010000465.1 GCA_030037665.1 Acetobacteraceae bacterium | reverse complement strand
GCGATGCTGAAATCAGGGTCAAAGATATAAAAGGTTCCGTCAGAAGAGCTGGGTGAACTCTGACAGAACGTTGGAGGTAACCGGGGTGGGGTCGAGGGGGCCGGGATCACCTGTGGTCGCCACGTTCAGCAGATTGGGTGGTTCCGCACGGGAGAGACCGGGCAGCAGGGAACCTGCAGCAGCGTCCAGCCGCACGTCGCGGCGCAACGGTGCGGGGGTCGGGAGCATTGTTGGTCCTTCCAAGGTTCCTAACTATCATGATCGGCAAACCAAGCCGACGAGGAACGCCCAAATACGGACCTGTCATCTGACCGTGTCGATTTCCTGATTGCGAGCGGCGGCTCAGCCGGGTGCGTACCGGCGAATCTCACTGCGCTCGCCATGATAATGTTTGGTGGAGCGCCAACGCTTGCCTCGACCTGTCCGCCAAACCAGTATCAGCGGCTCGGACGAAGATCGGCAACAATCAACCGAAGACGCTCCCCGGCGAATTGGAAGCTCGTGGTCGACAAGCAGGCTGCCCAGTGCCCCAGCCCCCGCATCGTGTGCTCCCCGGCCGCATGTCAATGCCCGCGACCGGCGGCAACGGCGCACGTTGTGCGCGGATTTTCGACGCCGCTGACTCCAGCTGAGGAAAGCAGATGAACCCGGCATGGGCACACGGTCCAGTCGGTTCGTCACCGATAGCGGCGCGTGCGCGATGGGCGGCATCGGCGGCACGCTTGATGAGGAGAACGAGGTTGCGTGCCGCTACACTCCGGACGGAGCCGCTCGTGGGCTGAGCAACTTGCCGTCCGTCGTCGAACAGTCCGAAGACGTCGCTTACCGCGGAGCGTGGAACGATCGAGGTTGATATCCATTGGTGGGTGAACAGGCGGCCCGAATCTCGCCGCGCGGTGATCCCGGCTCGGACTGGCCTGACTTTAGCTGACACCGTCGATTCGGCCGCTATGAGACAATCTGCATTGCCCGGAGCGATCTCCGTCAATACCCTGACGCGAAATACCGCCCGATAGTGAACTTGGTTCGGAGTCAGAAGTCATGAGGAGGCGTTCAGTCATACTACAGTCTGCCGTTGCGACGACGACTGGATTTCTGAGCCTGCTGACAACTTCGTTGAATGAGGCCATTGCCGGGGCTGCAGAGATTAAGGTGTTGACCTCCGTCGCACTGAGATCTGCGTTCAGCGACCTTGCGCCTCGGTTTGAACACGCGACCGGAGACAAGCTGGTGATCGGCTTCGGTTTGATAGCCGACGTGAGGCAGCGTGTGCTGGCCGGCGAAACGGCAGATGTGATCATTCTGTCGCGGCCCGTAATGGACGATCTCGAGCGGAAAAAACGAATCGTTCCAGGTAGCGTCGTCGACGTGGCTGCCACTGCTGTCGCAGTGGCGGCGCGCCGAGGCGCGGCCAAGCCGGACATCAGTACGGTGGCTGCCTTTAGGCGCACCTTGCTCAATGCAAAATCAGTCGTTTACGCCGACCCGGCCAAGGGCGGAGCGAGTGGGGTTTATTTCGTGGAGGTGCTCGAGCGCCTGGGCATCAGCGAACAAATGAAATCAAAAGCCATCCTGGTTCCCGGCGCGCAGGCTGCCGAAGTCGTTGCCAGCGGTAAGGCTGAGCTTGGAATTGGGCAGACATCTGAGATCGTACCTGTCGCTGGGGCAGAGCTGGTCGGGCCGTTCCCGGCGGAGCTAGGACGTTTGACTGTTTTTTCAGCCGGAGTTGGGATTGCTTCGACCTCGTCAAAGGACGCTACGGCGCTGATCCGGTTTTTGACTGCAGAATCTGCTGCGCGTGTCTTCAGGGCGAACGGCTTTGAGCCAGGCTGACCAACCGCTGCAGGAACCGATGTCGACACGTCATGGTCCGATCTCCCTCGCCGGAAGCGTATCGATATCGGCACCAACCTGTCGCGGGTAGCCGCTCACTGCTGCCTGGCGATCATTGAACTATCGCGATATCGCATTGCCATTGGTGACGGGAAACAGCAAAGGCGGAATCAATACCGTACGATCGCCGACAATTCCGGACCGTCCGGTTGATTCCGGAAGCCCCGGGCTGTCGTTGCCGGTAATCCAAGAATATTCAGGCAGCACGCTGCTGCAAGATCGGTCGCTGACGTCGGACGATATTGTGAAGAGCAACCAGCCTTGATGCAGGCTCGCCGCGGCAAGATGGCGGTCGGCGCCTCCGCAGTCATGAGCGCACGCCTTTTACGATTTCGAACTCGATTGGCGGCCGTAATCAGCCCGTGAGGTGGCGGTGGAAACTGCGCGACCCCGACTGAACGCCGGCAGGTAGTGTTGTATTTTCAGGCTCGCGAACCGACGCCAAGCATTTTACCGGCACAAAAGACGCAGACGAGGCTCTTTCAACGACTACGCTTCACCATCAGGTAGATCGTCGGCTCGTCGTCGATCAGCTGCAGCATCTGACTGAGACGAGCCGTCCAGTCTGATTCGGCATCGGACATTGTGCCGGCGCCAGCATCGAAGGCTTCTCGCAGAAGCCCCGTGTGTGCGATCGATATCTCGATCTCCCCGTAGCGCAAGATGCCTTCCAACTTTCGGCGTGCCTCACCTTTTGGCATGTGTGACAGCCAGTTTCGAAACCCCTCCATCGGCATTTCGAGTTGCGCCGAGAAACAATCGATGATCCCGATGTGATGTCCGATCGCGAGGGTGTAATGGAGCAGCTGCTGCGATTTGGCAGGCACATCGTGACCCCGATGTACGAACTTTCTGCTCAATTGATAGAATACAACACGTTCCGTTGCTGTTTCCATTTGCTCAATGCTCGACGACGACGTCGTTGAGCCTGTCGAATATCTCGGTAAGGCGAGGATCGTCTTCCTTATCGAGATAATGCTGCAGCCGATGTGGAAACGGCGTGGGGTCCTCTGAGGCCAACAGGGCCATGAAACGGTTCACGAGGATCCTGCCCTGGCGATAACCGGCCATGCGCCTCGCTTCGCGCTCCAGCGCGACGCGCAGTCGCAGCGGAACGTTCGGATGCGTAACGGCAGCCTCCTCATCCGGTGCCTGCTTATGATGTCTTGCCTTAAGTTTCTGGTCGAGCAGGCCGAGTGCCAGGGCAAAACCGTAGATCGTCGCGGCAGGGGTGGGGGGACAGCCCGGGATATAAACGTCGACCGGGATGACCGATTCCGTACCGCCCCAGACACAGTAGAGATCATGAAAAATCCCACCCGTGCAGCCGCACGCACCGTAAGCGATGACGATCTTGGGGTCGGGCGTCGCGTTGTACGTTCGGATCGCCGGCAGCCTCATCGCTCTGGTCATTGCCCCGGTGTACAGCAGCACGTCGGCGTGCCGCGGCGAGGCCACCAGCTTGATCCCAAATCGCTCGGCATCGAAGATCGGGGTAATCGCCGCAAAAATCTCGATCTCGCAGCCGTTGCAGCCCCCGCAATCGACACGGAAAACAAAGGCCGAGCGCCGGATCTGCTGCAGGAGCATCTGCTTCATGGCCACGATCTGGTCGCTTTCGGAGATCGCGCCGAGCGCCGGGACGGTGTTGGTGCCGGCGTGTGTGTCTGTCACTTTCATCGCCCTGCTTTCGCCCTCTGCACGAGTGAGGTTTTGCACAGGCCCATGATGTCGGCGTGCCGCCGGCACTCCGGGCAGCTCTCGTAGAGCGCACGCCGTTGCTCGGCCTCCTCTTCCGGCAAGCCCTGACGCACCAGTATCGCCATAACGTAATCCACTTCCTTGGCCGGCGCGAACGGCGTCCCGCACGAGCGGCACCTGGTCAGAGTGAATTCGCCTGTGACCATCAGGTCGGCCTTGCTGCGCACCGCCAATTCGAACTGGTCAGAGAGAACGATCGCACCCGTCGGACAGACTTCCTCGCATCGCGCGCAGAAGACGCAGCGGCCGATATTGAGCATCCAGGTCCGGGTGTCGGCCCTGACGTCGGTGGTCATGGTCAACGCATTGGCGGGACAGGCAATGGTACAAGCCGCACACGCAATGCAGCTGGTACCTGAATATTCGGGCTTGCCTCGAAAGTTGGGGCTGACCGGAAACGGGGCAAAGGGATATTTAGTGGTGACCTCTCCCCTTTTGACAATCTCCCGCAGCAATTTGAACATCGCGGATGTCCTACCTCAGGGGTGACCCCGTCTGCTCGCGACCGTACCGCTCCAGCTCCTGGTACGGCACTGTCGTTGTCGTATCCTTGCGAACGTCGACCATCGTCACGCGGTCAGTGCAGGAATAGCAAGGATCGATGCTACCGACGATCAGCGGGGCGTCGGCGATGGTGTTGTCACGCAGCATGTAGCGCAGCGCCGGCCAGTTCGCATAAGTCGGCGCGCGGCAACGCCAGCGGTAGAGCTTCTGATTGTCGCCGAGCATCGTCCAATGGATATCCTCGCCGCGAGGTGCCTCGGTGTAGCCCAATGCAAAACGGTAGGGCGTGTAGGTGAATCCTTCGATCAGGATCGGCCCCTCGGGCATTTGATCAAGACAGTATTCGATGATCGACATGGCATTGAGGGATTCCTCTACCCTGATGACGATGCGGGAAAGTACATCGCAGCCATCTCTGGTGTGCACCTTGACCGGAGCGCCGGCATAGGCGGCATAAGGGTGGTCCACGCGCGTATCGCGCGGATAGCCGCTGGCACGCACGACAGGCCCGGCGGGGCTGAAGTTGCGGGCGACTTGCGGGTCAAGCCGCCCCACTCCCTTGGTCCGCGACTCCCAGTTGGGGGTGGACATCAGGATGTCAGCGAGCGTCATCACTTCCTGCCGGAGTTCGGCGACCAGCTGCAATGTCCGGACGCGTTCGTTCTTCAGGACGTCGCGGCGCACGCCGCCGATCAGGTTGATCGCGTAGGTCTTGCGCGCGCCGGTCAGCAGCTCAGCCATCGTCATCGCTTTCTCGCGCACGCGGAAAAACTGCATGAAGCCCGTGTCGAAGCCAACGAAATGACAGGCGAGACCGATGTTCAGCAGATTGCTGTGCAATCGTTCCACCTCAAGCAGCAGCGTGCGGATGAAGTGCGCGCGCGCCGGGATCGCGAGCTCGAGTGCGCTCTCCACGGACGAGGAATAGGCGACGCTGTGGGTGAAGCCGCAAATACCGCAGATCCGGTCTGCGAGAAAATTGACTTCATTGTAGCCCATCCGCGTCTCGGCGAGTTTTTCCATTCCGCGATGGATGTAGAACAGACGGTAATCCGCATCGATGATCCGCTCGCCGTCGACGAACAGGCGGAAATGGCCGGGTTCATCGGAGGTTATATGCAGCGGCCCGAGCGGCACCTCCCGCGTCTCCCCGCTCGCATCATTGATAAAGGTGTAGGTCTCTGTTTCCGCCGCCGGCGCCGGCCGGTTCCGGTAGTCCATCGTATCCTTGCGAAGCGGATAGAGATCGTCGGGCCAGTCGTCGGGCAGTACCAGCCGGCGCTGGTCAGGCGCACCCACGGGCTGCAGCCCGAACATATCCCGTGCTTCGCGCTCACCCCAGACCATCGCGGGGACCCGTGGGGTTACCGAAGGGAACTCGGGACGGTCAGGTGGTACCAACCCGCGGATGACCACGTAACTCTT
>JASHQG010000464.1 GCA_030037665.1 Acetobacteraceae bacterium | reverse complement strand
CTTGCGCGTGCCGCTGCTGGTCTGTGTCATGGGCGAGACCACCGGCGCCCGGCGACGCGCGGCCTTGGTCCGCGCTGGCGTCAAGGTTTTCGCCACACCCGAGCAGGCGGTTCGCGGCTTCGACCAGCTCGTGCAGGACTACCGCAACCGTGCCGCCGCGCGTGAACTTCCCCCCAGCACGGTGCTGGCGCACGCCACTGACCGGGCCTCTGTCCGCCGCCTCTTCGCCACCGCCCGCGCCACCGGCCGCCTCGCATTGTTTCAGGATGAGGCGTTGGACGTGTTGGCCGCGTACGGCATTCCCACCGTCCCCACCCGCGCGGTCGCCCGCGCCGACGACGCACCTGACGCAGCTGTGCTGCTTGGCTTTCCCGTTGTCGCCAAGCTACGCCAGGCGGTGCCGCCTGCGGCCCGCCCGCCCGGCGGACTGGCGCTCGATCTGCACGATGCGCACGAGGCTGCCGTCGCCGCGCGCCTGCTGATCGCGCGCCAGGCCCGGCGCGAGCGCACCACACCCGACACCGGCGTCCTGCTCCAGCGCCAGGTCGCCCGGGCGCGCGAGTTCGCGGTGCGGGTGCGCGACGACGCGACCTTCGGACCGGTGATCGAATTCGGCCCGGGCGGCAGCACGGGGCCCGCACTGCACGATGTGGCGATGGACCTGCCGCCGCTAAACCTGGCTCTGGCGCGCGGCCTGATCGTCCGCAGCCGGCTCGGTGCGCTCTTGGGCCAGAACCTGCGGGGCCTTCCGGCGGCAAACGAGGCCGCCGTGGCCGAGGCGCTGGTGCATATCAGTCAGCTGGTCGTTGATTTCCCCGAGATTGGGGCGATCGACATCAGTGCCTTGTTTGTCGATGCCGATGGCGTGGTGGCTGCCGACGCCTGGCTCCGCCTGCGCGCGCCGGAGGAGCCGCCCAGCGTGCTGGCGATCGCCCCCTATCCGGCCGAGCTTGTGGAGCACCGCACGCTGGGCGGCGAGGCGTACTTGGTGCGGCCGATCCGGCCGGAAGATGCTGAGGCGCACGGTGCGTTCTTCTCCCGCCTGCCGCCGCTCGATGTGCGCTATCGGTTCTTCAGTTCGGTGCGCGAGCTGTCAGTTGAGCAGGTGGCCCGGCTCACGCAAATCGATTACGATCGAGAAATGGCATTCATCGCCGTCCGCGAGACAACTGCTGAGACGGTGGGTGTGGCGCGGCTTGTACGCGAGTCCGATGGACGCGCGGGCGAGTTCGCGGTCATCGTGCAGCCTGATGCAAAGGGCAAGGGTGTGGCCTCCCATTTGGTGCGTCGGCTGATCGACTGGGCGAAGCGGCAGGGTCTGGTGGAGGTGGTCGGTCAGGTTCTGGCGGAGAACCATCCGATGCTGGGATTTGTCCGGTCGCTGGGTTTCACGCTGCGGCGGCTGCCGGAGGATCCGGACGTGATCGAGGCGAGGCTGACGGTCTGAGCATGTCGCGCACTATCTGCACCAAGCCCTTCCTGGTTTGCTGTGCAATGTGTGGTATGGCCTGGATTAGAGACAGCCTATCAGATAGCTGCGGACGAACGTGTCGCGAACCATGGCACGTCGATCGGGCTGCCAGGCCGATGCAACATCGTTTCTCTGATGAGGCCGCACCACCGCCGTCACTTCTCACCGCAGCAACAGCGCCAGCGCACTGAGAGCGGAGATTACAAGCACAGCGATGCGTGCGCGCCGCCGGTCGATGCGCCGCGCAAGTGGTGGTGCCAGCACCAGGCCGATCGCCACACCGGGCATCAACGCAAGGCCAAGACCGAGCCCGGCGACATCGAACGCACCGATGACGGCGAGTACAAACAATGACACGGTGCAGCCGGCGGCGAAGAATGCGCACAGTGTCGCGCGCAGCCGATTCGCTGGCTCGTGCTGCAGCACGAGGGCAATCGGCGGCCCGTGCACGCCGAACATGGTGCCCAACACGCCGGATGCCGTGCCGCCGACCAACAGCGCCACTCGACTTGGCCGAACGGGGAGACCCGAAAAACTCAGCAGCACCATGGCAAGAATCAGAATGGCAAAGACGGACCTGAGCTGCATCCGGTCCAGCACCAGCAGAATGATCGCAGCGACGCCGCAGCCAAGCAGCAGACCCAGAAGCGAGAGGCCGAGGACACGCGGATCGATTGCCAGGCGTTCGCGCCAGGCAACGGCTATAGACAGCGCCACGACGCAACAGAGCATCGGTCCGGGCACCAATGCGGGATTGACAAGGGCCAACAATGGGGCGGCGAACAACGCCATGCCCATGCCAGTGGCGGCCTGCAGCGCCGCCGCTACGGCGATGATCCCTATCGCGGTCGCGAATGGAAGAATGTGGGCAAGGAACATACAGAAGGCGTTCGATTCAGATGCAGGCGCAACTCAGCCACCGCGGCCGGTGTCGAACTCACAATGACCTGAGCGCCGCTGTGCGACTCTGCGCCGATCCGCGAATGGACGTGTGAGGCCGAAAGCTCGCACCTTACGTACTGGGCGGCAACCTCAGTCGAACCCGATAGAACGGCCAACATTGCGATCGAACCCGATCTAGGTCGCAGCTGAATTGATGGTAAGCGTCGCGAACCACTTGTAAGCAGTCCGTGATGCATACGTACGGGCGCCGACGCGAGAGGGCGAACGATGTCCCAGCGGCGCTGGCAGGTTCAAAAATCTGACCGTACGGCTGATCCAGACTGCCGTCGCAGAACCCGAAGGTTTGAAACGGCGTACCCCGGTGCCGGACGTGCGGTCCTTGGTGGTGTGGCGGACCATCACCCCACGCGCAGCCGGAAACACGCCAGACTGCGCGTCGGGTCAGATGACCAGGGTCCGTTGGGCACGACACTGTGGCTACCGCCGCACCTCACGGTGGAACGGACCGACCTAGACGTTCCTATCTGGCGAGAACATTGCTCCCTGTGCACGCAGCAAACCGATCGAGCTGTTCGGGGTCCTGCGGAACTGCCCGGCAGTGCGGTTTGATGGCCCGCATGAAACCGCTGGTGGCGTTGCCGATGTCTGGCAGGCGCGTCGCATGACAGGTCTACAGCATCCTGCAAACCGACGTAACCAGCTGACAGATTGCTGAAATTGTCTGACACCAGAGAGGGACGATCGTCAGCGGAGACGGCCTTTGACGGATCTGCTCAGGTCTCCTTTTTCGTTGCACAATTCGATGTGGCCCGATAGCGTGAGGGCGA
>JASHQG010000463.1 GCA_030037665.1 Acetobacteraceae bacterium | reverse complement strand
CGCGTTCCTTTGCGGCTTGGCGGCAGCCGCTCGGCCCAGAACCGGTCGAGGCCGAGCTCACGCGACAACTGACCCGCCACCAGCAGGCACCCCATTGGCGCGGACAGCGCAGCCGCATCTCGGACAAGCGGACCTGCACGGAATCCACATCCGGCACGACGACGGACCGATCCTCGGGAAACAGCGCCAGTTGTCGGCGACGACGTAAATGCGCGCATAGATGACGCACATAGAGAATGAACGCACACAATGGCGTGCGGAGCTGGGAGGTCTGCTGACGTCACGAGATAGCTGAGGATCGGTCGCGGAACCCGGTGGAGGGGCGGGTTGGCGACGAACCGGGAAGACGCCGCGCCACGAGCCTGCCACACTTAGGGGGCCAGCACGGCGCCGCGCCCAACCTGCAAGTTCGCGCACGGCGCCGTGCCCCACACCGTGCCGGGCACGCATGCAGGCCGATTATCCTGCCAACGAAGGCGGCCGTCTACGCCTGAGCTGCGAAGCGGTGCAGGCCGATCCGGCGTCGGGTCGGCTGTATCTGTGCGCTCGTTGCCGTCATCAGGTGATCATTTGCAGTTGCTGTGACCGCGGGCAGATCTACTGCTCGAGCGGCTGCGCGCAGCAGGCGCGTCGGCGCACGCTTCAGCAGGCTGGTCGGCGCTACCAGGCGAGCCGCCGTGGCCGCCTGATGCACGCGGCGCGGATGAGCCGCTGGCGGGTGCGGCAAGACAACAAAGTGACGCATCACGGTTCACCCGCACCGCCGGCCGGTGATTTGTTGGTGCCGGCCGCGATGACGATCACACGCGACGCTGGTGCTCCGACCGATCAGCCCCGGGTGTCCGGTGCGCACTGCTTCTGGTGCGGCCGTTCGTGCCTTGCGTTGCTCCGTCAGGGGTTCCTGCGTCGGCGCCGGCGCCATCGCGACCGCCCTGGATAGAGACCAAGCGGATCGGATCAACGCACCATGGTGACGCCGCCTGAGATCGAAGCGCAGATTCTGCGCTACTATCACGCCGAACGATGGACCATCGGTACGATTGCCCAGCAGTTGCACGTGCACCATAGCGTGGTGCGCCGGGTGCTGGCGCAGGCCGGGCTGCCGCGGATCGGCCGCACGCCGCGACCATCGATGATCGATCCGTATCTGCCGCTGATCCGCCAGACACTGGCGACGTTTCCGACGCTGACGGCCAGCCGGTTGTTCGCGATGATGCATGAACGCGGCTACCGTGGCAGCCCCAGTCATTTCCGTCATCTGATCACCCTGCATCGGCCACGCCGTCCGACCGAAGCCTATCTGCGGCTGCGCAGCCTCTGCGGCGAGGAAGCCCAGGTCGATTGGGGGCATTTCGGGCATCTGCAGATCGGCCGGGCGCGGCGGCCGCTGATGGCCTTCGTCATGGTGCTGAGCTACTCGCGGCAGATCTTCCTTCGCTTCTTTCCGGATGCGCGGATCGAGAGCTTCCTGCGCGGCCACGTTGGCGCCTTCACCGCCTGGGGCGGGGTACCAAGGGTCCTGCTGTACGACAATTTACGCAGTGCGGTGCTGGAGCGGCGCGGTGACGCGATCCGCTTCCATCCCGGCCTGCTCGAGTTTGCCGGTCATTATCGTTTTGAACCGCGGCCGGTCGCGGTGGCGCGCGGCAACGAGAAGGGCCGGGTCGAGCGAGCCATCCGCTACGTACGCGGTTCCTTCTTCGCCGCGCGCCGCTTCAGTGGCATCGGCGATCTCAATGAGCAGGCAGAGGACTGGTGCCACGGTCTGGCCGCCGATCGGCGCTGTCCGGACGAGCCGGAACGCACCGTGCGCGAGGTGTTCGCCGACGAAGCATCGCGTCTGCTGCCACTGCCGGACAATCCGATCCCGCTGCTCGAACAGGTCGCGGTCAAGGTCGGTAAGACGCCCTACGTCCGCTTCGACCTGAACGACTATAGCGTGCCGCACACGCATGTGCGCCGGACGCTCACCGTGCTCGCCGACACGCATGAGGTCCGCATCGTCGATGGCGCGCACGCGCTGACCTGTCATCCCCGCAGTTACGACAAGGGTGGACAGATCGAGAAGCCGGAACACATCGACGCTCTGCTCGCCGACAAGCGTGCCGCCCGCCAGCGTCGCGCCACCGACCGCCTCGCCCAAGCCGTCCCGGCGAGCCGGCAATTGCTGCTGCGCGCCGCCGAACGCGGCACCAATCTCGGCGCCATCACCATGGGATTGATCCGGCTGCTCGAACGCTACGATGCCGCCGAACTGCAGATCGCCGTTCTCGACGCGCTCGAACGCGATGTGCCGCATCCCAACGCGGTCCGCCTCGCGCTGGAACGTCGTCGCGAACAGCGCGGCGCGCTGCCGCCGGTCGCCCTGCAGTTGCCTGCCTCCCTGCAGTCACGTGATGCGCCGGTGCAGCCGCATGCGCTCGACAGCTACGACCAGCTCAAGGACTCCGACGATGAGTAATCCCGACGCCCTGCGCGCGCGTGCCGCGACACTGCATCTGCACGGCTTACTGGCCCATTGGAGCGAAGTCGTCGCAGCGGATTGGCTGGCCTCCCTGATCCACTGGGAAGAACAGGAGCGCCACCGCCGCAGCCTGGAGCGGCGCCTGAAGGACGCGCGGATCGGCCGCTTCAAACCGCTCTGCGACTTCGACTGGAGTTGGCCCAAGCGCTGCGATCGCGCTGCCGTCGAAGCACTGATGGCGCTCGACTTCCTCACCGAGGCCGCCAACGTCGTCCTGGTCGGTCCGAACGAGTTAGTGACATGATGCGCACCTCCCTACGTCATTGATAATCGAGGCTTTCTTGTCGCGGATCTGATGGTACTGCACGGCCGTCCTTGATCACGCGTTTTACCGCCGGCAAATCCAGATCTATCTCTCGGATGATATATGGTGCGCCAGCGCAGATTTGCGTGGCTGGCAGCACACCATCTTTGATGAGACGAGTGACAGTCATCTTGCTGACTCCAAGGCGGCTCGCAGCCTCGTGCAGCACCAATTCACCGCGTTCCGCACGCTCCCCGTCGCGATAAACCGCAACACCATGGTCACTTCGGAATACCCGCACACGCTCTTGAGTCCACGTATGTCCCTTCGCGGTTCGAATGCTGAGGCGGTTGAGAACGGCTGCGATGCTGTGATCCGGTAGCACACGCGCGAGATCGCAAATAAGTCGTGTAGTGGTCGCGTCAGTCGTCCATCGATGCTGCCCTGTGCGGTTCTTCACGACGCTAAGGGTCGTGTGGTTGCCACCCTTCCAATGCAGCTTGAGCTGCAATCGGTCGAACTCCACAGTAACGATGACTTCTTCAAGAACCGCGCGCAGAATCCGCTTGCGCGTCGCGGTCGATGCTCCCGGTTGGTTCCACAGGCGAGGCAGATCGATTGCTAATGCCAAAAGTTCAGCACGTTCGGCTTCGGTGATAGCCGGGGGCTGCGTATCTCGCGCTGCATGAAGCTGATCATCAAGGCGCGCGACTTCCGCGAGTCGATCGTTCCATCGTCTTTCGAGATCGCCAACAACCAATCTATTGTCCGGGTCGACAGCGTCATATTGTCGGTGAGCGCGAGCCGCTTCATAGCGCGCTTGTTCCAGCGCCAGTTCGATTTGCTGCAGACGCTCCGCGCCGGAGCGCTCACGATCTGAGAGCAGCTGCAATGCGGCATCGAGCCCAGTGGAGCAATCATCGCCAATACTTCGGCCGACACCGCCGCATCGATGCGCAGGTTGCCGAACGAGATACACCTCGTCGGCCTTCCATGATTGAGGTTGGCGTCGTTGCATATGTAGCGCAGTGCGGCTTTTGAGCTAGCGTGCACCACCTTAAGCTTGCGTCCGCAATGTCCACATCGCAGCAGTCCGACCAGCAATCCACCGCCATTGCGAACCGCCCCGGGCACCATTGAGCCCTTCATGTTGGCATTCCCGTTGATCGTCCTGACATTGTTCTCATAATCCTCCCAGGAAATATAGCCTGGGTGATGGTCGCGAATCAGCACGTCCCATTCGTTCTGTGTGCGTCGTATGCCGCGCGTGACCATTTTGCGTCCAGCCTCAATGCGAACCTGCGTTCCGGT
>JASHQG010000462.1 GCA_030037665.1 Acetobacteraceae bacterium | reverse complement strand
CGGCTGGCAATAAGAAATCCCACATACGCAAGCCGGTCGATCGCCGGCAGGACCGACTTCAGCGATAATGCGGCAGCTGCGCGCCGGCCCGCGGCCAAGCGGCTGTCACCCGTTCTGTCCTTGGCTTGGTCGATGGGCTCGCGTCTAATCCGATGCTCACGCGGCGACCGAGGGTTACACAATGAGAGTCGGGATTTCGCTCACGAGCAATCACATGGACGCGGGAGACGCACGCCTCGGAGCGCGGTGGATGGTCGAGAGGGCATCGGCAGCGCGCCGAGCGGCGCTTGATTCGCTCTTTGTTGGCGATCAGCACGTGTCGCCGACGCCATATTATCAAAACACGCCGATCCTCGGGCGGCTGCTGGCGGAATGGGGCGAGGCGCCGGCCGGATGCCTATTCCTGCTCCCGTTGTGGCACCCAGTGCTGGTCGCCGAGCAGATCGGGACGCTGGCCGCCATCGCGCAAGGCCGCTTTATCATGCAATGCGGCCTCGGTTGGGGTGAGGATCGCTTTGCCGCGATGGGATCGAACATACAGACGCGTCCCTCCGCGTTCGAGGAAGCTCTTGATATCGTCCGGCGCTTACTAGCAGGCGAGACGGTGAGTTCCGCGCGGCGGTTTCGCATTACCAAGGCGAGCCTTGCTCTGCGCCCGCATGAGCCGGTCGAGGTCTGGATCGGCGCCAGTGCCCCGCCGGCCATCGACCGAGCGGCACGCTTGGCGGAGGGCTGGATTGCCAGCCCCAGCCTCACTTACGCTGAGGCCCGCAGGCAGGCAGACCTGTACCGTGAGCGCTGCGCCGCTTACGGCAGAGAGCCGGGCGCGATCGTTCTGCGGCGCGACATTTACGTCGGTGAGTCGTCGTCAGAAGCGCAGGCGGTATTGCAGCATGCACTGAGCCGCGGCTACCGTGGCATGCCCGCGGAAGCGCTGATCGTAGGAACAGTCGACGAAGTCGTGGAACAGTTTCGCAGGTTCGCGGCGATGGGTTACGGTGACATTCTCGTGCGCCATTTGACCAACGATCAGCCCAAAGTGCAGGGCTCTCTGGAGCGGCTGGCTGCAGTGCGCGCGGCGCTCGCCTAAAGATCGAGGAGGATCGCCCATGCTTCAGCTTTCCGACATCCAGTCATCGCAAGAAGAACTACAGGATTACTACACGCTGCTGCGTGCGCAGCATGTGACGCCCGCGTGGCTCAACGAAGCCGTCAGCGTCGCGCCACAGACCGCGGCGGTTCCGTATCTGTGGCATTGGAGGGATCTGCGGCCGCAAGCGATGCGGGCGGCAGAGTTGGTCGGCACAGCGCAGGCGGAACGCCGGGTATTGCGCCTTAGCAATCCCAAGCTTTCGGGGATCGCGAGCCAAACGCTTGTTGCCAACATCCAAATCGTAATGCCGGGTGAGATCGCGCGTGCCCATCGCCATTCCGCGGCCGCCCTGCGTCTGATCATTGAGGGAAAGGGTGGCTACACGGTCGTTAATGGCGAACGCGTTCCGATGTTTCCTGGCGATCTCGTGCTAACCCCCAACTGGTCGTGGCACGACCACGCCAACGACACTGACGCGCCGATGATCTGGCTCGACGGCCTCGATACGCCCTTGGTGCGGCTGCTCGAAGCCGGGTTCTTCGAAGAGTACCCCCACGATCGGCAGGAGGTTGCCGCGGTTGTCAACTCATCGCAGTGGCATTACCCGATGTCGGAGATGCGGGCCGCGCTAAACCGGCTGCTCGCCGACGGCGGCAATGGCGAGAAGGGGATCGTCCTCGAGTACCGGAACCGGAGGAACGACGGGCCAGTGATGCCGACGATCAGCTGCCACATGCAGTTGCTGCGGCCCGGAGAGGCGACGCGCGCATGGCGCCGCGTTTGCCGCACGAACTATCACGTCGTCGAAGGTGCCGGCTATTCCGACGTCGGCGGAAAACGGCTCGACTGGGAAGACAAGGACGTCTTCACCGTACCCGCCTGGACCTTTTGCGAACACGTCAACGCGCACGACAGACCGGCCTTTCTGTTCAGCTTCAGCGACGCACCAGTGATGAAAGCCCTAAGTTTCTACCGGGAGGAGGTGCGACCGTAACGGTCCTGCGCGTAAGCACTCAGTCTACCCAGCGTAGATCTTGCCGACGCCGGTCGTGCAAGGTTGTCCCGCTGGAGCCTCCTTCGGCAGATCCAGAAGCACGGCCGCTTCTCGGAAGTGGGGGTTTGTCGCGCGTCGAGCGGTGACGGCAGCGGGTCGCGGAAGTGAACGCCACGCTGCCGGCCGGACGTGGCGACACTGCACTTGCTGCGCAACGACACCGGATCTCGCCGAGCCTACTGTAGAATTGATGGTCGGCAGAGAAGGCAGCACCAGTGGCGACACCGACAACAGGGGTGCTGAACTTCTTGCCGTTGAGTGTGTTCGACAGGGGCGCCACGACGGAGCCAGCGGTGCTGGCGCCACGTGTGTGCGACTGTCGCATGCAACCGAGGCCGATGAGTGTGAAGCTGGTGCACGAGACATAACTCTGTTGAACGGCGTCCGCGTCTCTGTGGACGCGGGTGTAATAGAGCCGTGCGGCCGGATTCCGCCCAGAGTGGCGGCAAGGTGACCGCGCCGGCTACCGGTGGGATCGATCCAA
>JASHQG010000461.1 GCA_030037665.1 Acetobacteraceae bacterium | reverse complement strand
CCAAATCTCGCGTAGTCGTCATCTTCTGCGCGGGCCGTGCGCCAGCTTGACGGCCTTGCTTGAACGCCCGGTTCGTCCATGCGACCACTCCCGCATGCCCCCATCATCGCCCTTGTCGAACCTCTTGGTCGTGTCGCTGGAGCAGGCGGTGGCTGCGCCCTACTGCAGTTCGCGCCTCGCGGATGCCGGCGCGCGGGTCATCAAGATCGAGCGCCCCGAGGGCGATTTCGCGCGCGGCTACGATAAAGCGGCCCGGGGACTGTCGAGCTATTTCGTCTGGCTGAACCGCGGCAAGCAGAGCCTGGTGGCGGACATCAAAGATCGCGCCGACGCGGCGCTGTTGCATCGAATTCTGTCCACGGCGGACGTGTTCATTCAGAATCTGGCCCCTGGCGCGGCGGCGCGTTCCGGGTTCGGTTCAGACGACCTGCGCGAGCGATATCCACGGCTCATCACGGTCGACATCTCCGGCTACGGCGACACCGGAGACTACGCAACGATGAAGGCCTATGACCTGCTTGTGCAGGCGGAGTCAGGGCTCGCGATGATCACCGGCCATCCAGCCGGGCCGGGACGGGTCGGGGTGTCGGCCTGCGACATCGCCTGCGGCATGGCGGCCCATGCTGGCGTACTCGAGGCGCTGATCGAACGCGCCGCCACGGGTCGCGGCAAGGGCCTCAAGGTGTCCCTGTTTGACGGCATGGCCGACTGGATGAACGTCCCGCTGCTGTTCTACGAGGGCACCGGCAAAGCCCCGGAACGGCTTGGCCTCGCGCACCCGTCCATCTGTCCGTACGGCGCGTTTCCCACCGCCGACGGCGCACTGGTCCTGATCGCCATCCAAAACGAGCGCGAATGGGTGGAATTCTGCGCGACATTCATGAACGAGCCGGATCTGCCGCAGCGTGCGGGTTTTCAGACCAATGTTGCCCGGGTCGCAAATCGGGCGATGGTCGACGCCCACATCGGGGCGATGTTCGCGACACTGACCCGGGCACAGGCAGCGGCGAAGCTCCGGGCCGCGAACACCGCTTATGGGTTCGTCAACGACGTCGCGGCGTTTTCACGCCACCCTGCGCTGCGGCGCGCCCAGGTTGGGACGCCAAACGGTCCTGTCTCCATAGCCGCACCGCCCGTGATTGGCAGCGACCAGCCGCGCCGGTTGGGGCCGGTGCCGGCGGTGGGTCAGCACTCGGCCGAAATCCGCGCGGAGTTTGGCTGAGCGCAGCGCCGGCCCCGGGCGATGGTGATGACAGAGACCATCGCCGGCCGGTCGGGCATCCCTAGCTGCCCGGAACGAGTTCGCCAATTTGGCCCACGTCGTGCTCGGAGAAGAACGCGCGGCCGTCGGGAAGCACCAGGATCGCGCGCGCGCCCGCATGCGGCGTCGGGATGGGATACTCGTCCAGCATATGGCCGGTCATGTCCATGCGGGCAACGAAGTTTGCGGCGTTCTCGGTGATCAGGAAGTCGCCATCGGGCGTGCCATCGATGCCGCGCAGGCTGGCGCCCGCACGCGGGAAGGCGAACTCGGAGATCTGACCCTGGCGGTTGATCCGGCCGATCGCGTTGGTGATGGTCTCCACGAACCAGCAATGGCCATCCGCGCCAGGCGTGATGGCGCGCGGCCCGCTGTTCGGCGTCGGGGTCGGGAATTCGCGGATGGTTCCGTCCATGGCCACGCGGGCGATGGCGCTTCCCTCCGCCTCGCTGATCCAAATGAAGCCACCGGCAGCGGTCGGCGCCAGCGGGCGACTGCCGCGCGTGATCCCGGCGGAGAACTCGCTGATCGCACCATCGGGCGTGACGCGACCGATCTGATCCACCTCGGGTTCGGCGAACCAGATGTTGCCATCCACGCCGCAGGCGATGCCGTTCGGGCCGGCGTTCGGCGTCGGCAGGGGAAATTCAGTGATCACGCCGCCCGGCGTGATGCGGCCGATACGGTGCGCGTGCGATTCGGTGAACCAGAGATTGCCGTCGGCACCGGCGATCACGCCGATCGGCATGCAGTCCTTGTCGGGCAGCGGGAACTCAGCGATCGTACCATCGCGTGTCGACAGCCGGCCGATCTTACCGGCTCCCGACTCGCAGAACCACACGTTGCCGTCCGGACCGAGGGCGATGATGTAGGGGCGGGCATCGGGCGTCGGGATGCGGTGTTCACGGATGACGTAACGCATAAATCCCCCGGGATCATTGCGAGGAGCGCCGCGATGAGTTCCTGATCGCGGCTCAGGCCCGCGGAAGATTGGTTCGTCGCGGTACGCCTTGCAAAGACAAGTGATTGTCAGATCGGATACACCAGCGACAATGGCACGATTGTGGAATCGTAAATGCACAGTCGCTCAGCAAACACCAGCGTACCCGCCTCATCGATCACGCGATCCTGGTAGGCGCCACACAGGAACACCTCGCTCGGTTGGTCCTGCATGGTCTGGAACATCGCGAAGCTCGCGGTCAAATAGAGGCCGTCATCAGCGATGTGACGTAGGCAGATGCCGCTGGTCAACAGCCGCATGATACGCGGCGCGTAGAGCGCGGTCTGACGCAGCGCCACCACGCGATCCGCCAGCATGTCGCGGCTTTCGCAGTACATCACCGCGACCGGGAATCCCGCGTCCTGGTTTTCCTTGGGCAGGACCTTGTAGACGCAGTCCGTGCTGAACAGCTCTGGCCAGCGTTCCAGTGCGCCTTCGTTCAGCGTGTTCTCATAATCAGCGTAGAGATCGGCCAGCCGCACTCGCAAATCCGGGCCAGCCACCACGCCGGGCGCGGCCGCGATCATCAAAGGCCCATGACAGAGCGATAGTGTTGATAGAAGCCACGGATTGCAGTTTCCGTCACCATGTGTGGCTCGTTGACTACGGCGCGTCCACCCATTTCGACGACACAGGCTTCGTCGTCGTTGGTCTCGATGCCGGCCTGCGACAGCAGCATTGCCTCGCTGTCATCGAGCGACACCAGTCCCGCGGGCCCCATCAGATTCGCCTGGCGCAGGCGGCGGTGGCGCATCTCCGGAGCATCGTCGGCGTAGCCGAAGAACGTCCACACCAGATCGAAATGGCGTGTATCCCGTGGCACGATCTGTCGCATCGCCAGGGTATTGGACTGCTGCTGCACGATCAGGTTGGGCCACAAGGTCTGCATCACCACGGTCGCATCGCCGGGGAACTCGCGCACCGGATCCAGCAAACGCTCGTCGCGCAGCGAGAAGTTGGCCTTGAAGGAGCGCATCTGCGACGTCGCGTCGTTTGCCTGTTGCTCGCCCTTGCGACTGACCAGCACGGCATGGCGGCCGGTGTCGTCCATTTCCACGGCGGATCGCTGATCCAGACGGAACAAGCCGAATGTCACCAGGAACACATGCAGCAGACTGGCGTGATAGGGATCCTTGATGTTTTCGAACATGAGCTTCCAGTTGCTCGGGATGCGCTGGCGCATGTAGCCGAGCACCTCCAGCCTGCGACCGTCGAACACGCGGTCGAACCAGCCGAGCATACGCTCGCCAAGATAGGTCTCGAACGATTCGTTCGGCGAGCCCAAGCTGGAAAACACAACGCCGTGGTGCTCCGTCACCGCGAGGCGCCGCAGGCCGTGGTGTTCCGGCTGGAAATCGGCGGGCATTCCGCCCTGACCGCGGTAGCCGCGGCGGAACGGCACGCCGAGCAGGTTCCCGGCAAGGTCGTAGGTCCATTGGTGGTAGGGGCAGACGAACTCCTTGGCGGTGCCACGCGCGGCATTGCAGATCTGCATGCTGCGATGCGCGCACCGGTTCAAGAGAACGTTGATCGCACCGTCGTTGCCGCGGACGGCGATCACCTCGCGGTTGCCGAGCTGGACCCGCTTGAAGTCGCCGGGGTGAGGAATTTCCGCTTCGAGGCATGTGTAGAGCCAGTCGTTGCCGCCAAACACCAGCTCGCACTCACGGGCGAAGATGTCCGGGCTCGTGTAGACCCAGTTGGGCACGCGGGATGTGTCATCTGACGGCCAGGGGCGGGCATTGGACGGTGGGTTGGCGATGTGTGCCGACAGGGCGCCGTCTGCCATGATCGCGATCCTCCCGGAATTGGGCACGTGTAGCGTGCGCCGGTTCCCGAACTCGGGCAACGTGGCCGACCCTGGTCTGTGCCTTCGTGGCCGGCGTTCGCCCGGCCATGCTCACGGCTGCAGCGCGGCGGCAGGACGCGTCACGCCGCTCCGCGGCCCTTCAGCAATTGACCGCCGCTCGCGCCGGTCGCGACACCGTTCTCGAATGCCACTTGCCCGTTGACGATCGTCGCGGCGATGCCCTCGGCCTTCTGCACCAGTCGCCGAGCGCCGCCCGGCAAATCCGCCTCGACCGTTGGCATCCCCGGTCGCACATTCGCTTCGTCGAACAACACCAGATCGGCAGCAAAGCCCGCGCGCACCAGGCCGCGGTCGTTCAACTCCCACGCCGCGGCATTGTCGAAGGTCAGCATCCGCACCGCCTGTTCCAGCGTGAACGCCTGGCGCGCGCGCACCCAGTAGGACAGCAGGTGTGTCTGCAAGGATGAACCCATTTCCTGGCATACGTGCGCGCCGGAATCGGAAAACGTCGCCAACGTCCACGGATGCCGCAGCATGTCGAGCACGTCCTCACGGCCTTCGTTCACCAGCGGCTGAATGAAAACCTGGTCGTTGTTCGCGAGCATCAGGTCGATCATCACCTCCACGGGGTGCTGACCCCGTTCGGCCGCGAGTTCGGCGACGGTCGGGTCGTTCCAGTCCACGTCACGCATAACGAACAGATTGTCGTAGTCGGGCTTGCGCGGATCCGTGGTGGCAGCACCACCTCCCTGGAACACGTTGTCGCGCGGCTTCATGTGTGTCTCGTCCGCCACAAGCTGCGCTCGCACCGCCGGGTCCGCCAACCGCCGCTTCTGCTCGTCCAAGGGCAGCGCGCGGAGTTCCCTCCAGTGGGGTAGCACGTCGAACATCAGATACGACTTCAGAGAGAAGATCGCGTTGATGGACTTGGTCGTGGTCTGCCCGAACATGCGCGCGCCGGCTGCGATGCTGCGGTCGAGGAACTCGAGCTGGTAACGATAAGAATTCGGCGCCTCGCCCTGCCGGGTGGAGATGGTGCCAAACATCACTGGCCGGCCTGTCTTAAGCGCCAGCTCGCGCAACCGATCCAGGAACGCGCGCTGGCGCGGGCCGCTCGAAATGTCAGGTCCCACCTGGAAGATCCCAGCGTCGAGATCCGCCATCGCACCAACCAGTGCCTCCAGTTCGCGCCAATCGCCAATGCGGCTGGCAACCGGCCTGTCATCCGGCGTCACGTGCGTGCCGGCGTGCGAACTGGAAAACCCCATCGCCCCGGCCCGGATCGCTTCCTTCACCGCGGCCGTCATGCGCGCAATGTCATCATCCGTTGCCGCTTCCGACAGCGCGCGATTGCCCATGGTGTACATGCGCAGTGCAGAGTGGCCAATGTAGGCACCGTGGTTCAGCGCCTTCGGCAGTTTTTCTACGGTCGCCAGGTATTCCGGGAAGGTCTCCCACTTCCAGTCGATGCCGGCCAACATCGCCTCCAGCGGAATGTCCTCCACCGCGGTCAGGCAGCGCGCGAACCACTCGCGCTGGTCGGGCGGACATGGCGCCAGTGCAAAGCCGCAATTGCCCATGATCACCGTCGTGACGCCATGCCAGCAGGAACATGTGCCGGCAGGGTCCCAGTTCACCTGCGCGTCCATGTGGGTGTGGCCATCGATGAAGCCGGGCGCGACGATCAGGCCCTCGGCATCAATGGAGCGCCGTGCGGGGGAGCGGATGCGGCCGATCTCACCAATGCGGCCACCAGCGACGCCGACATCGGCGCGATAGCGGCCCATCCCGGAGCCATCGACGATGGTGCCGTTCTTGATGACCAGATCGAGCATGGACGTCCTCCGGGATTGCACGTTACTGGAGACGTTAGGCGACGTAGACGGCATCGTCACCCCGCGGTTGGGCCGCCGGCTGCGGTGCGCTATGCCAAGGCCAGACAATGGAGTGACCAGAGATGAAGGCTATGGTGTGCGAGGCGTTCGGCGGACCGGAAGTGCTGGCGCTGCGCGATGTGCCCGATCCGCCACCGCCGGGACCTGGCGAGATCACCGTGCGCATTCGCGCGCGTGGCGTGCAGTACGTCGATGTGCTGATGCTCGCCGGCAAATATCAGTTCCGGCCGGAGCCACCGTTTATTCCGGGCGGCGAGGCCGCGGGTGAGGTCGCCGCCGTCGGTCCGCAGGTGACGGGGATCGCGGTCGGTGATCGGGTGATGAGCCGCCACACGCTCGGTGCATGCGCCGAACTCGGCAATGCGAAGGCCGAACTGTGTGACAAGGTGCCCGACGGCATGAGCCTGGAATCGGCGGGCGTTTTCCGCGGCGCCTATTCCACCGCGTACCACGCTCTGCTGCAACGCGGACGGATGCAGGCCGGCGAATGGGTGCTGGTGCACGGCGCTGCGGGTGGAATCGGCATTGCCGCCATCCAGGTCGCGAAATTGTTCGGAGCGAGGGTGATCGCCACCGCGAGCACCGATGAAAAGCGAGCGGCGTGTGTTGAGGAGGGTGCGGATCACGCAATCGGATACACGGGCGGCTTCCTCGATCAGGTCAAAGATCTGACTGGAGGGCACGGCGTGGATATCGTTTACGACCCGATAGGCGGCAAGGTCACCGACGAATCACTGCGCGCTCTCGCCTGGTGTGGACGCCTGCTGATTCTGGGATTCCTCGGCGGCGGACCGACCAACATCCGCAGCAATTATCTGCTGATCAAAGGAATCGACGCGGTCGGCGTGCGGATCGGCGGATTGAACGAGGCCAACCCGGCGTTGGCGATTGCGAATATGCGCGAGCTGACCAGGCTGGCGGGCGAGGGCAAGCTCAGACCGCGGATTTCACACCGGTTGCCGCTGGAGAAAGCGCAGGAGGCGATGCAGGCGGTGATCGACCGAAAGGTGATTGGCAAGGCAGTGCTGATCAGTTGAAGTCCCTCGTGGTGATGGGACGCTTCAGGCCGTCCGCGAGGGGTATTGCGTGGCAGCCCAGCCCCGGAGCGATCACACAGCCGCTGATGTGAAGACTGGTGTGCACCGAGCCGTCATGCACCAGGATAGATCTTTCTCCGTTGTTCTCCAGGATGCGTCGGTATTTCTGGATTTGAAGACCGAAACTCTATCATCACGCGTAGACGCTGCGCGCACCACGCGAGTGCAGTGTGAGCTAATCCGTCGCTGTTCATTAAATGGAGAACAATGCGGTACGCTGGGATACGCACTTTGGTGTCAGTGCCGATGCCGTCATCCGGCACGCGTTGCCATAGCGCTCTGATCCGCTCTAGTTTGCCGGAGACGCGCCCAGGGAGGAGCAAACTGATGGACCGCACTGCGTTCGAGGCCGAGTTGCACCGAGAAGGCCGCCAGGTCGTCACCATCACGATGCAGCCCAATCAGGTGAACCCGGAGCATGCGCATGATTTCGAGGCACGGCTGATGGTCGTCGCCGGTGCCATGACCGTCGATTATGGCGACCACAGCACGACTTACAGCGAAGGTGATACCTTCACCATGCAACTTGGCCGCCGTCATTCGGAACTTGCAGGCCCCGCCGGCGCCACCTACGTTGCCGGCCGCCTGAAACCCGCCGCCTGAACGACACAGAGGAAACGTCGACCATGCCCGAACCAGGACGTGCACTGCCGCAGCCCACACCGGAGACGCAACATTTCTGGGATGGCACGCGCGAAGGCGAGCTGCGGCTGCAGCGCTGCGACGGCTGCGGCAAGATCTATTTTCCGCCACGGCCGTTCTGCCCTGCATGCGGATCGCGCCACGTCAGCGTGTTCCGTGCATCGGGCAAGGCGGTGCTGTGGAGCTACGTGATCCATCATCGTCAGGTTCCTGGCTTTGCACCGCCTTACGCGATTGCCGTGGTGCAGCTCGCGGAAGGGCCGCGGATGATGACCAACGTCGTCGAATGCCCGCAGACACCTGAGGCATTACAGCTCGATATGCCGATGGAAGTGGTGTTCGAAAAACAGAACGACGCGATCACGCTGCCGTTCTTCCGTCCGGCGAAAGGGTGAGCGCGATGCGACGCAAGGCAGTCGCGGTGGTAGGCGCCGCGGAGACGACGAAACTTGGTGTGATTCCCGACATGTCGCAAATTCAGCTGCACGCCGACGCGGCGTTGAATGCGATCGAGGATGCAGGGCTGCGCCCAAAGGACATTGACGGCGTAGCGACGGCGGGGGATTCGCCGGTGCAGATCGCGCATTATCTTGGCATCACTCCAACGTGGGTCGACGGTACGTCGGTCGGTGGATGCTCGTTCATGATCCACGTGCGGCACGCTGCTGCTGCCATCGAGGCGGGGCTCGCGAAGAATATCCTGATCACACATGGTGAAAGCGGGCGTTCGCGCATCGGATCGCCGCCGCGTCCGCCGGCGCCGTCGTCATTGCAGGGTCAGTTCGAGCAACCGTTCGGACCACTGGGCCCGCCGAGTTTATTCACGGTACCGGTGCTGCGTTATATGAAGACTTTCGGTGTCACCGAAGAGCAGATCGCGCAGGTCTGCGTGGTGCAGCGGGAGTGGGCGGGGAAAAATCCGCGCGCTACCTTCAAGAATCCGATTACGACAGATGACGTCCTGAATTCCCGGATGATCGCCTACCCGTTCCGGCTGCTGATGTGCTGCCTGGTAACCGATGGCGGCGGCGCGCTGATCCTGACGTCCGCCGAGCGCGCCAGCAGTTTTGCGCGGCCGGCCTATATTCTCGGCACCGGCGAGAGCGTCGAGACGCCCATGGTGAGCCAGATGGAGGATTTCACCAGCTCGCGCGCATTCCGCGTGGCGGGACCGCTGGCGTTCCGCGAAGCAGGCATCACGCACAAGGATGTCGATCACCTTATGATCTACGATGCGTTCGCGCATCTGCCGATCTACGGGCTGGAGGACCTGGGCTTCGTGCGACGCGGCGAGGCCGCCGCGTTCATCGCCGAACGCAACACGGCGCCGGGCGGCAAGCTGCCGCTGAACACCAACGGTGGCGGCCTCTCGTACATGCATTCCGGCATGTACGGCATGTATGCGCTGCAGGAGAGCGTGCGGCAGATGCGTGGCATCGCCCCGGCGCAGGTGGACGGTGCGAAAATATCGGTGTGTCACGGCGTGGGCGGGATGTTCGCCGCGTCAGGCACGATCGTGTTTTCGAATGAGGCGCCGTAGTCCGCGCAACCTGCGGCCATGACACGTGGAGTTGTGCCCCATGTCTGACCATCTCTTCTCTGGTCTGAAGGTGATAGACTGTGCGAGCTGGATCGCCGGCCCGGCGGCAGCCACCATCATGTCAGATTTCGGCGCCGATGTGATCAAGATCGAACCGCCAGGCGCAGGCGACCCCTGGCGGGCCCGGAGTGCGGATCCGAAAGGTGGCAACGACTATTACTGGCAGTTGACGTCGCGGAACAAACGCAGCCTGGCGCTCGATTTGAAGCATCAAGCGGGCATCGCCGCGTTGTATCGGCTTGTGTCGGACGCCGATGTGTTCGTCACCAATTTCCCGCTGCCCGTGCGCGAGAGGCTGAAAGTCGCGCCGGCCAACCTGCTGCCGCTGAACCCTCGGCTGATCTACGCCTCCTTCACCGCGTATGGCGAGGCCGGCGACGAGGCGGCAAAGACCGGGTTCGATTCCACAGCCTATTGGGCACGCACCGGACTGATGGACGCCGTGCGTGCCGAAGAGCGCACGGTGCCGGCGCGCTCGGCACCCGGCATGGGTGACCACCCCAGTGCTACCGGCCTTTATGCAGCCATTGTCACCGCGCTCTACCGCCGCGAGCGGACCGGGCAGGGTGGCGTGGTCAGCTCATCGCTGCTGGCGAACGGGCTCTGGGCCAACGGCTGCTTCATCCAGACCCGGTTGTTCGGCCAAAGCGTTCCGTTGCGCCCGCCGCGCGAGCATGCGCCAAACGCTCTCGCCAACCACTACCGCTGCCGCGACGGACGCTGGTTCATCATGGCGTTGTTCAACGAAGAGCGGCAACTGCGCTCATTCTTCAACGCGATCGGACGCGAGGAACTGGCCGACGACCCACGCTTCGCCACGAAGCCGGCGCGTGCGCAGAACGCACATGCGCTGGTCGCGGAACTCGATGCGGTATTCGCGGCGCGCGAGATGGCCCATTGGCGCAAGGTCCTCGACTCAGTCGGCGTCACGTTCGGCGTGGTTGGTCGGACCGATGACGTGACGGACGATCCGCAGATGCAGGCGATTGGCGCACTGGTGCCGTTCGCGGACGGAAAGACGCTGACGGTGTCGAGCCCGTTCAACCTCACTGGCGAGGCAAAGGTCGCGCCGCGGCGCGCGCCGGGGGTCGGACAGCACAGCGAGGAAGTACTGCGCGAGGCCGGCTATTCGGCCGACGAGATCGGCCGCCTGCGCGGATTGGGGGTAGTCGGGTAACCAATAGAGGACCGCTCCCGACGCAGGCGGGAAAGTTGCAGCTGCACTCAGAACCCCACCCTATCGCCACCCTTCAGGTGCAGCAGCTCCCGTGCCTCCGTTGGCGTGGCGATCTCCAGGCTCAGTTCCTCCAGAATGCGCCTGATCTTCGCCACTTGCTCGGCGTTCGATTTCGCGAATTGGCCGCGGCCGATATAAAGGCTGTCCTCCAGCCCGACACGCACATTGCCGCCCAGGATTCCGGCCATCGTGGTGAAGGCCATCTGGTGCCGGCCGGCCGCCAGCACTGACCAGACATAGTCCTTGCCGAACAGTTTGTCGGCGGTTTCGCGCATGAACAGGAGATTGCGCGGGTCCGCACCGATGCCGCCTAGGATGCCAAAGATGGTCTGCACGAACAGCGGTGGCTCGACGATCTTCTGATCCAGACAATAAGCGAGATTATAGAGATGGCCGGTATCGTAGCATTCGAACTCGAAGCGTGTGCCGTGCGTCTTGCCAAGCCGCTCCACGATGCCGGCAACATCGCGGAACGTATTGCGGAAGATGAAATTATCGGTTGCGGCGAGGTACGGCTTTTCCCAGTCATACTTCCAGGTCTTCACGCGGTCGCCGGCATGCGAAATATTGAAATTCATGCTGCCCATGTTGAGGCTACACATCTCGGGCTTTGCGACCAGCGGCGCGGCAAGCCGCTCGTCGAGCGTCATCGTCAGCCCGCCGCCAGTGGTGATGTTAACCACGGCGTCGACGTTCTGCTTGATCACCGGCAGGAATCGCATGAATACGTTCGGATCGGGCGACGGTGCGCCCGTCTCCGGGTCGCGCGCGTGCAAGTGAATGATCGCGGCGCCGGCCTCGGCGGCTTCGATCGAGCCACGGGCGATCTCTTCCGGCGTGATCGGCAGGTACTCCGACATGCTGG